>SSFV01000126.1 GCA_008015565.1 Nitrosomonas sp.
CACCGCTTATCGCAACGCTATCGCGCAGCCATTGGTAGCTGAATGCCCCCAATCCGTCGTTATCCGCAATGGTGCCGGTGTTGGCGGTGAGTGTGGCGTTTTCTTGCGCTTGCCCGTCTATCGTTACCGCGCCTGTGGGCGGGTCGTTGGCCGGTGTCACAGCAAAACTGAATGTACCCGTTGCCGGTAAAACAGCGTCTTCACCGCCATCGGCTAATGAGAACTCAAAACCAGCATTCAGCGTTTCGGAGCTATCATGCGTAAAACTGACCTTGCCATCGATCACGTCCTGAGCGGTGAATGTCAGAACATCCAAACCTTCAAGCTTTACGGTACCATGGGTTGGCGATGTCACCGTATAGGTCAATTCCACACCATCGTCATCCGGATCGGCTTCCTCCAGGTCCGCTACTGTAATGACATAATTGCCCGCCTCGGTAATTGCGGCAGCGAGATCACCGGTAATTACCGGAGCATCATTGGAAGATGTTATTGCAATAGTATAGTTTGCAGGTGTGCTGGCTGATGTAGCCGGCCCAACCGTATCCGATGCGATGACCGTTATTTCCCGTGTTCCAGGCGGATTATCGGACGAATTGTTATATTGCACTGAACGAAGCGCTGATTCCCAGTTGGCATCCGATATATCGCCCATGCCATTGCTAATGGTCAACACACCCGTAACTGAATCATACGAGGATAGGTAACCGGCTGGTAAGGAAGAAACCGAAAGCATCTCTGCTGGAAGCGCATTGTTGAGTGTGATCTCAATAATGTCTGCGAAACTATCATCGCTGGAAACAAAAGTAGCCGCAGCAAAAAGGGTTAAATCACCCTCATTTTCTGTGTAGCCAGCGCCTGCACTACCCAAATCAACCGTAATAGCCATACTCCCCCCTTATTTTTGATTACAACAGTGCGTTCTCACTCTCTTACTTTTCCCATCCGGCTCAAAAAACCCGGGAGAAGCCGCCTAACTATTTGTCTTTCACGCCGCGCTTGTTGCTGCCGGGAACAATCGCATAAATGCAAAATTTCTTCCCTGCAACGCTGATTTTATTGAGAAACAATTAAGATAAAAATCAATTAATTCAGCACAAGCTAACTATTCGGGTACAACGCGACGATTCAGCTCCATACCCATACATTATTGCTATGCGCACTGAGAAAAACAGCGAATAGCCTCTTTCCAGAAAAACAAAAATGCAGGGCACCGCTTATGTCCACACACTGTATTTATGATCATTCAAACGATCACGAGACTGTTTTTATAGTTTAAAAACGCTTTATTCTTTTATAGGAGTAATTTTTATCCAAATTTTTAATGGACGCTCCCAATTTATGCTTCTCAGGATAAAATTGCCAGCTTAAAAAGTTAATTGGTACTCTACTTATTTTTATCTAAGTAATTGCTTAGATATCTATCGATCGGCAGTTCAGAGTGCATTTGTCCAGCATTACAAAAAACCGGGCCAGCTCGCCGCGATCGTTATTCAACAAAATAATGCCGGAACGCCCAGCCATTTACTCTTTCTCGAGGTTCTAGCCATGAAGAAGTATAATGCGCGAACAAACTTTAAAAAATGATGCTACAGCGGATAACAGTCAGAACCCCATTCAATATCTTTTACATTGCAAACCAAATATGACCCAGGAAAATCAATCAGCCACACCCTCGGATGACAATCAAATTATTGCTGAGCGCCGTATCAAGTTAGCCGAATTGCGACAAACAGGCAATGCGTTCCCGAATACTTTCAGGCGTGAACACATAGCGGCGCAACTGCATCAGCAGTACGGAGAATTCACAAAAGAGCAATTGGAACAACAACCAACTACGGTAAAAGTGGCCGGGCGCATGGTTCTGAAACGTATCATGGGCAAGGCCAGTTTTGCCACGATTCAGGATATGAGCGAGCGTATCCAGCTGTATATTTCGGACGATCATACCGGCGTAGCAGAACACGCCGCATTCAAACATCATGACTTAGGCGATATTTTCGGCGCGCAAGGCGTTTTATTCAAAACCAAAACCGGCGAGCTGTCGATCCGCGTAACCGGCTTGCAATTACTGACCAAGTCGCTTAGGCCGCTGCCGGAGAAATTCCACGGTTTAACCGATCAGGAACAAAAATACCGTCAGCGCTATCTGGATCTGATCACCAATGAGGATGCGCGCAAGGTTTTCACCACGCGCTCGAAAATCATCCAAGCCATGCGCGAGTTTTTTGTCGCGCGCGATTATCTCGAAGTCGAAACGCCGATGATGCACCCGATTCCTGGCGGCGCCACCGCACGGCCTTTTGTGACGCATCATAACGCGTTGGATATGGCGCTGTATCTGCGCATCGCGCCAGAGCTTTATTTGAAACGGCTGGTAGTCGGCGGCATGGAAAAGGTATTTGAAATCAATCGCAATTTCCGCAACGAAGGCATTTCCACCCGGCACAACCCGGAATTCACGATGGTGGAGTTCTATGAAGCGTATCAGGATTTTACCTATCTGATGGATTTCACCGAGAAAATGCTAGCCGAAATCGCGCAAAAAGTGCTGGGCACGGCCGAAGTCACATACCAAGGCAAAACCATGGATTTGGCGAAACCGTTCGCGCGGCTGACTATCACTTCTGCCATCCGGAAATTCCACCCGGAATACACCGATACGCAATTACAGGATCGCGATTTCCTGATCAACCGGCTACAAGCGCTGAACATTCATTACAACCCGCACGACGGTATCGGCGGACTGCAATTATCGCTATTCGACGAAACCACCGAGCATTTGCTATTCGAACCGACCTTCATCGTCGACTATCCGGCGGAAGTTTCCCCGCTGGCGCGGCGCAACGACAACAACCCGGACATCACCGACCGCTTCGAACTATATATCGCCGGACGCGAAATCGCCAACGGCTTTTCCGAATTGAATGACCCTGAAGACCAAGCCGCACGCTTCCTGGAACAAGCCAAAGCCAAGGACGCCGGCGACAAAGAAGCCATGCATTACGATGCCGATTATATCCGTGCGCTGGAATACGGCCTGCCACCCACGGCGGGTGAAGGTATCGGCATCGACCGGCTGGTCATGCTGCTGACCGACAGTCCGAGTATCCGTGATGTGATTCTATTTCCGCAGTTGCGACGGGAGGATTAGGGAAACGTTGAATAATTCGTCAATAATTATATACCGGAATTTTTATGGGAAATGATGTCGAGAGCTGACTTTTCTGTGCGCATCATTTTGCACTTTAGTTCAATAGCAATACGGGAATCGAACAATGAGCATTACTCTTAAAGACTTTGTGCAACAGGCTTTATTAGACATTACGACAGCCGTCAACACTGCAAAAGAACAGTCGCCACTTTCTATTGCTCCCGGCTATGTTGAAGGTCAAAAACAACTAGAACCACAGATGATTGAATTCTCAATCCACGTCTACGTATCAGAAGAAAAAAATAAAAGTGGCAAAAGTGAAATCTCCATTCCCATTATTCAAATTGTCAAAGCGGCTGTAGATGGAGAGTTTTGCAGTAAAAATGAGCAGACGACAACTCATGCTTTAAAGTTTTCAGTCCCAGTTTATTTTCAAGCCAATAACAATAAGACTTAGCAAGTAACTCGGATAAGCCGGCGTCATCCGGGATAGATTTCTCGATCATCAATCCTGGCACCCACCCCACCATTCAATGATAAACTGCATATTAATAAAGACTGCGGAAAATTTATCATGCCCGATAAGATGAAATGGATTTTGGAAAATATCAAAGCATTGTCGCCCCATGAAAAAGCGACGCTTGCGCATTGCCTGATTTCAAGTTTGGATGATACCAACGAGGAACATGTTGATGGGGCTTGGATTCAAATCGCGGAACACCGGTTCGCGCAACTTGAATCCGGTGCGGTGGAAGCGCGGTTAGCTGGGAAGAAATCTAATTAAAACTGAAGCATTGCCTGAGAAAAGTATTTCCTCGAACCGTCAATCACCAACTCACCCCCATCAACGCAAACTAATAACCGGCCAATTATTTCTCTCGGCGTGGCTTTTCACAGTTGAGTCGAGAACCGCTCTACCGTTCGATTCGCCGTCTCATAACTGAAACCGAAATGCTTGTCTTTGACTCATTATTAAAAACTGCCTCAGCTTGTTGTTAATGACGGCGTACGTTACTATGCGGTCATGATAAAAACCTTCTCTAACAAGGAAACCAAGAAGCTTTTTTTGAGACAAATAACGCTCAAGCTGCCCGTGGATATTCAGCGGATAGCATTGCGGAAGCTGCTGCAAATACATGCTGCCGTGGAACTTGAGTTTTTGAAGATTCCGCCGGGAAACCGGCTCGAAGCATTAAAAGGGAAACGAGCGGGGCAATACAGTATCCGCTATTAATGATCAGTGGCGAATTTGCTTTATTTGGCGCGATGGCGATGCGTATGATGTGGAAATTGTCGATTATCACTAGGAGTTTGACATGAACAAGCAATATCTGGAACCTATTCACCCTGGGGAAGTATTATTGGAAGATTTTATGAAGCCTTTGGCGATTACGCAGTATGCACTGGCCAAAGCCATCAACGTCCCGGCGCGCCGCATCAATGAAATCGTCCACGGCAACAGAGCGATCACCGCGGATACAGCGCTTAGGCTCGGTAAATATTTTGGCGTGCATCCGCAATCGTGGATGAATTTGCAATCTCATTATGATTTGGAAGTCACCGAAAAAAATCTTGGTGATAAGCTCGACAAAGAAGTACAACCCATTCATGTAGCTTAGCGGCTCACTTGAAATTTTTGCATTTGCCACGATCAGCAAGTAGCCCGGATAAGCTTGCGTCATCCGAGAAATGTCTCCCTAAACCGCCAATTGCCAATCCATTTCATCAACGTAAGCTAATGATCGGCCAGTTATTTCTCTCGGCATGGCTTTTCAGCGTCGGGTCGGGGTCGACCGCGACCGGATGCGTCACTTTGCACAGCAACGGCAAGTCATTGAGTGAATCGCTATAAAACCAGCTGCGTAAAAAAGACAGCCAGGTTAAATTATGCGCATCCAGCCATTTTTCCAGGCGTTCAATTTTTCCTTCGCGGAAAGATGGGGTGCCCGATACCCGGCCGGTGAATTCGCCATTCTTTTCTTCCGGTTCGGTGGCAATCAGATGCTCAATACCCAGGACGTGGGCAATCGGTGCGGTAACGAAACTGTTGGTAGCCGTAATGATGATACAGAGATCATCATCCAGCTTATGACGCTCAATTAATTGCTGTGTACCCGGCGCAATCAAAGGTATTATTTTCTTTTGCATAAATTCACTGCGCCAGGATTCCAGTTGCGCGCGCGGGTGGCGTGCCAATGGTTTCAGTTGAAAATTGAGGAATTCGTGAATATCGAGTGTTCCAGCTTTGTACTGCTCGTAAAATTCAATATTCTTGGCTTCGTGCAGTTCACGATCCAATGCTTTCTTTTCAATCAAAAATTGCGCCCACTGAAAATCACTGTCACCTGCAATCAGTGTGTTATCCAAATCGAATAATGCTAAATTCATGAAACCACCTGTAATAATTCTCGAACTAAGGGTACGGTTATTTGCCGCTGATGAATCAGAGAGTACCGATCCAGTGCGTCCAACGTCATCATTAGTGATGGCAAATCCCGTTTCCCATGCCGTAATAAATAAATGCAAATTTCCTCGGGCAACTGAAAGCCGCGGTCATTTGCATACCTTTTCATAGCCTGTATTTTTTCTTCTTCAGTCAATTCAAGCACGTGGTAAACCAGTCCCCAACCTAGACGCGTCACTAAGTCTTGCCGCATAGTCATATGCATCGGAGCAGCCGTGCCACTCATTAACAACACGGTCTCACCGTCATCACGCAATTGATTATAAAGATTAAATAAAGCAACTTGCGCTGCTGCATCAAGCTGGTCAAGATCGTCGATTGCCATGCAATCCATCGTACCGGTGGCTGAAAATTCATGCTGCTGCCGGGCGGAGAAATATACCGCTTTTAAGCTTTTTTGTGTATAGGCCGCAGTCATTGCCCGCAGCAAATGGCTTTTACCGCATCCCCGATCACCCCACAAATAAACAAAACGCTCTTGCTCCCGTCCCTGCAAAATATTTTCCAGCAACTGCAACAATTCAACATTACGTCCCGGCTCAAAATTTGCCAGCGAAGGCGATGGTGCGGTTTTGATATCTAAGAGTAATTGCTGCATGGCATGCTTCCGATGGCTATTATCCGGCCAAGTCTATGCTCAGCATGTTACGAATTGTAGAGATTGCTCTGCAGATAATGCTGATGAAGGTGGCGTATCCAAACCAGCAACACGGCACTTACTGGCAATGCCAGTAAAATACCAAAGAATCCGAACAACTGACCAAAGGCCAGCAATGCAAAAATCACCATCACCGGGTGCAAGCCGATACGATCACCGACTAGCCAAGGTGTGATCAGCATACCTTCGAGTAATTGACCCATGCCAAAAACTATCCAAACAGGGATGACTCCTGCCCAACCCTGGAATTGCATTAACGCAGCAAGCGTCGCTAGCGTTAAACCAACGATCATACCGAGATAGGGTACGAAAACTAAAATACCGGCTACTAAACCAATTGGCAAAGCAAACTCCAATCCCACCAGCCACAAGCCGGTGATATAACAAATGCTCATCAGCAGGATTACGGATAATTGCCCCCGTAAAAATTCAGCCAGAATCCGATCCGTTTCACGCGCCAGCAGAGAAACCTGGTGGTGCCAATAGCGCGGAATCATTTCGTCGACCAGTTTGATCAGCAACTC
Organism: Nitrosomonas sp.; assembly: GCA_008015565.1. Taxonomy (GTDB): domain Bacteria; phylum Pseudomonadota; class Gammaproteobacteria; order Burkholderiales; family Nitrosomonadaceae; genus Nitrosomonas. The sequence continues at coordinate 6,801 of SSFV01000126.1, forward strand.
CCAATCGCGCAATAGATAAAACAAAACTACCGGCACCAGCAATAGGTTAACCAAAAACTCAACAATGGCCATACCACCGCTGGTTAAAGACGGCAAAACCTTCGCTGCAACACCGCCTGCGCTTTGCCAATGTTTTGAGATGGCTTCCTTCAGCAAATTCATATCAGGTTCTAAGCTGATATTCAACCTTGCCTCAAGCAAAGGAATGATATGATTCTTAATCATATCCAAGTAGACCGGAATTTTATTCAGCAACCGCCTGGCTTCTTCTTCAAAAAGCGGCACCATGATTAGAATCAGAGCTGCAAACACGCCACTTAACAGAAGCATCACCAAAACCGTACCCACCGTTCGCGAAATTCCGTGATGCGCCATACGGGTGACCATCGGGTTGCAGATATAAGCTATCACGGCTGCCAGTAAAAAAGGCGTAAGTATCGGGCTGAGCAGATAAATCAAACCACCCGCCACACAAACCAGAATCAGCCACCAGAGATAATGGATTTCGTTGGAATGTCCGTTGTTCATTTGGATTGAAATTTATATTTAGCCGGCTTTTGCTTTTAATGCATGGCTGGCAAGATTCTTACCCAGCTCCCAAATGGATCCTGGAACGTGATGCGTATCCGCAATCGTTTTGCTGAATGCACCGATGATGTGATCCAGGTCTTTTTGCGTCAATATCAGCGGCGGCAGCAATTTGATCACGTTCATGCCGTGCCCTGCCACTTGCGTCAGAATTCTGTGTTCCTTGAATAAGGGAATCGTAATCATCTGACAGAATAACCCCTTGTTGGCGGCTTCCAGCATCATCCAAGCGGCCTTCAATGATAAGCTGCCGGGAGATTTGAATTCAATCGCGATCATCGAGCCTTTACCGCGAGCCTCCTTGAAAAATTCATACTGACCGGTCAATGCGTTCAATCGATTGATAAGCGAAGCGCCATTCTTTGCGCTATTTTCTACCAAATTTTCCGCTTTGATGACTTCCAAGCTGGCCAAACCGGCTGCCATCGCCATATTATTTTTGGAAAAAGTGGAACCGTGGACTACTGCGCGATCCATGCGATTGAATACACTTTCCATAATCTGCTGCGTCATCGCTACGGCACCGACAGGAACAAAGCCGCCGGATAATGCTTTAGCCATGCAAATCATGTCCGGTTGCACGCCCCAATGCTCGATTGCCCAGAATTTACCGGTGCGGCCGATACCGGTTTGGATTTCATCTGCTACAAACATTGTGCCGTATTTCTTGCACAACCGTTCGACTTCCGGCAGATAGTCATCATCCGGGATATTGACACCCTTCCCTTGAATCGGCTCGACAATGAAAGCAGCCACGTTGCGACTGCTCAGCGCTTGCTCCAACGCTGCCAAGTCATTAAAAGGAACCGAACCGCAATCCAGCAATAATGGGCCGAATCCGTCCTTGAAAATCTGCTCGCCATTCAAAGATAACGCACCCATCGTCAACCCGTGATAAGCATGGTCACAACATATGATCCTGTTGCGCTTCGTGACATAGCGGGCAAATTTTATCGCTGCTTCAACAGCTTCCGTACCTGAATTACAGAAAAAAACGCGTTCCAAATTATCCGGTGTTGTAGTCAAAATTTCTTTTGCCAGCAATCCGCTCAAAGTAGACACGTCAAGCTGCACTAAGTCGGGCAATTCAAGCGACAACACTTCTTTCAATGCATTGATAATCGTAGGATGATTGCGGCCAAACGCATACACCCCGAAACCGCTTAACAAATCGAGATATTCGTTACCATTCTCGTCATATAAATACTGCCCGGCAGCCCGTTGATAGTTCCGGTCATAACCAATTGTTTTTAACACCCTTACCATCTGCGCATTGAGATAACGCTCGTGCAAGTCAAATTTATCCGTGCGATGTTGTGATAATAAACCGGCTATGCTGAAAGACATGAACGACCCCTACATTCGGAAAAATACTAGCGCCAAAGCCGGTGATTATAATCGTTGATGTTGAATGTTTCGACATAATTCTGGTGTATAACAGCCGATTCAAATTTTTTTATAGCTTTCTTTCTGAAACTACCAGAATTTACATTATTAAACAAATAGTTAAATAAATTTAATGAATTAATGGCTGCAAACTAAAGTACAAAACTTTTACGCTATCGTATTTCGATTTGACTGGAATACCGTCAAATTTTTCTTTCGCTGTTAGTGATGATATTACTCCGGCTTACGCATACCGTGACGCACACTAACGGCCTTATTGAGCAAATCGAACCAGAACGGCGCACCCAAAGAAATTGCAAGTGCAGTAAGCAACCATCCCGCGATATGCTGCAGAGTAGCCAAAACGATTTCTATTGCTGTTCTCTCTGATAATAAAGACACATCATTCCATCCAAGAGGCAATTTGCCCAAGCTATCATTACGACCCTGAAGGGCATCAGTAAGTCCTTTTAAATGTTTACACGCTGGGACTTCTAAGAATAATTCAGGTTGCTTGCTGCACTTCTCAAATGCTTCTCTTGAAGTTTGTTCGTTCAGTTGAATGGCATAGGCCGTTAATGCGTTTCTCAACTCTTTATCGCGATAGATATGCTCAGTTAAGGTAATGGTATTGATATTAAAAAGCACCGTGAGCGCAAGCCCGATACAGAAACTGATGATTTGCAGGTTACGCTTATAGGTTCCGCCCATCATGGTTAACGAACGATCCATCCAGTCACTCACCGCCGTCACCATATCTTCGGTTTTATCGCCAACCGTGCGCGCAATGCTTTGTAGCTGCATTTTTAGCGCAGAATCGGGTAATTGATCGATCGTTACCTTGATCTGTTTAATCGAATTTTCTGTCGAATCCGCGTTGGAAAGACTGCCGATTAGCAATTGCCCTAATACCTTAGTATCAATATACGAGGGCGTTTCCTGAGGTTGGTTATTGAAAAAAGGTTTTAACGCCGGATATTGCAGTAATTTTTGTTTAATTGCCGGGTTGTCGATCAGTTGTTGCAAATCATCGTATAAATCACGCCCGCGTAAGTTCATTTTCTGCGCGATGTATTCATTGATGATGGTTACAAATAAGCTAACGCCCAAATAAATAAGCGTAAGTCCGATAGCCACGTCCAGCCATGTTGTAAGGTCCATTTTCTATTTCTCTTTCAAAAAAGTTAATCGGCCGAATTCAGTTGTTTTAACTGAAACTGCAAGAATCTTACTGCAGCTGTTCTGCTGCATATCCATGCATTTCTTCAGAACAAACTCATTATGAATTTCACATCGTTGTAAAAACGATCTTACTGTATAACAGGAGTCGCTACAGTGAGTTTTCTCACAGATCGATCCTTGCTGCTACAGTTTAATCTTGGGTCACTGGCATTCGCATTATTATCGGCATGGGGAGATTCGGCTGCTATTGAGATGACGGCACAAGAACAGCACATTACTTATCCTACTGACAGTAAACTGGCGATCAAAATTATTAAGCGCCTGAACAAGAGAGGTAAAACTTATTGGTATTTCTAAGCGGCGTATGCTCGTCAAAGATGTGAAATCATTGCGCTTGGCTAGCCGGCATTTTGATACGGGAATTCAGGAGGCAATTGCCGAACGCTTGGGTTCCCTTAGCACCCGGCCCCAAAGCCGGACGAGGATTGAAACAATAAAACCGGTGCCAAATCGGTATAGACCAACGAGTTGAATCACATTGCAGTTATATCCTTACTGTCAGATTTGCACGAAATTTGAATGCATTTGGAAGGATTTTCTGCTGAATAAATACAGAATAACGCTATTCTGTTAGAAGCACCCGTTTCTGCAGCATTTGCACAATCCGGTAAACGGCCCACGCCGCTAACAGATGCTTGAGTGTATGGCCACTAACCAGATCATCGCTTAAACGATAAATTTGCATATCGAGCAGTTCGGTAAATTTGGCTGCGGCATATAGCGCAATTACCTGATAGATATCTTGCGCGCAGGTATAGCGCGATGGGTAGCACAAACTCAGCAAAACGATGAGAAAAATTGAATAGAACTGGATCACGGCATAATAATTCAGATTGCCGGCACCTTGCTGTTCAGTCCAATACCAATACAGCACGCTCACAATTCCCAATCCAGTCAGGATGGGCAGTGACCATAACCCCAAAACCGGATTGACGCGCTCACTAATCGTAGCGGCAAGCAAGGCCGTTATGGCTATCGCAATAGGTAATCTATCCCACAACAGCGTTACATTATCGGGTATCCAGTGATACACCATCGATCCCAATGCCGTTGCTATCACGCTGAAAAATAAAATGCCATAAGGCAGGCATTCTATTTTGTTGAAAAAAGCCTTTTGTGCAGGCATTTGATAAATCCGCAAAAGATATGCCAATCCGGCACCACCGCTCAACAGAAAAGCCAAATTGGATACGACGTTGCCGAAGTTGGGTATACCCAGAAAACTTCGCTGATCGGCAAACTGATGATAAGCGGCAGGCTGGGAAACAGCAGGCAGGAAAAAAGCTGCCATAACGACGGCAATCGTCAATCCAATCAACATCCACAGTTGTTGCCGCCTATTTATCAATAGTATTCCTATTTTATGCTGAAATCCCTAATACATCTGCGCGACGGCTTCTCCAATCCGGCTGACGGCAACGATTTGGATGCCGGGAATCGGTTGCTTGGGTTTATTGGCCAATGGAATGATCGCCTGCTTAAAACCCAATTTCGCGGCTTCTTTCAGCCGTTCCTGTCCGCGCTGCACCGGACGCACTTCCCCCGCCAGGCCGATTTCGCCAATTACGACCATTTTTTCCGCCAAGGGTCTATTTTTTAGTGACGACACAATCGCCAGCATCACTGCGAGATCGGCACCCGGTTCAGTGATTTTTACGCCTCCGACTGCATTGACAAAAACATCTTGGTCATAACAGGGAATGCCTGCATGGCGATGCAATACCGCCAGCAGCATCGCTAGCCCGTTCTGCTCAAGCCCGACACAAAGCCTGCGCGGATTTGGCGAGTGCGCTTCGTCTACCAAAGCTTGTATTTCCACCAGTAATGGACGGGTACCTTCTTGCGTGACCATAATGCATGAACCTGCAACCTGCGCTTCATGATGCGAAAGAAACAGCGCCGATGGATTTTTAACTTCACGCAAACCCTTTTCTCCCATCGCAAAGACGCCCAACTCGTTGACCGCACCGAAGCGGTTTTTGAATGCGCGGATCATACGAAAACTCGAATGCATATCGCCTTCGAAATACAGTACCGTGTCCACCATATGTTCCAGCACGCGCGGACCGGCTAACGCACCTTCCTTGGTAACATGGCCAACCAGAATGATGCAAATGCCACTCGATTTAGCCAAACGCGTTAATTGCGCGGCACATTCGCGTACTTGCGCGACAGATCCCGGCGCAGACTGCAAAGCTTCCGAATACACCGTTTGAATCGAATCAATGACCGCAACTGCAGGTTTGCGCTCAGAAAGCACTGTGTGGATTTTTTCCAGTTGAATTTCCGCCAGCAAATCCACTGACGTGACATCTAGGGCTAACCGCTTGGCGCGCAGCGCTACTTGCTGCGCCGATTCTTCACCGCTGACATACAATACCGGATGGTGCGCCGACATGCAGGAAAGCGCTTGCAGCAGCAGCGTCGACTTGCCGATACCGGGATCCCCACCGAGCAGCACCACGCCGCCCTGCACCATTCCGCCCCCCAAAACCCGGTCAAGTTCTTCCATGCCTGTCGGATAACGGGGTTGTTCGCGCGCTTCAATGGCGCTCAAATTTTGTACCTGGCCAGTCTCGGATATGGGACTAAAACGCGAAACTGATTTCTCAGCAATGGTTTCCACCAAAGTATTCCACGCCTGGCACTGCGGACATTGCCCCTGCCATTTCAAGGTTTGTCCGCCACACTCAGTGCAAGAATAAACATTTTTTTGTTTGGCCATCAATCTTGGCTAATCGTAGATTTCCGCATTCTCAAATGCTGTGCCGCGCGCGTCTTTCTCCGATAGAAGCGGCAAGTTACCACGGAGCGGCCAGTCAATTGCCAAAGTGGCATCGTTCCATACGATGCAGCGTTCATGTTCCGGCGCCCAGTAATCGGTGGTGTTATATAAAAAATCGGCGCATCCGGAAAGTACGACAAATCCATGCGCAAAGCCGGGTGGAATCCATAACTGCTTTTTGTTTTCGGCACTAAGCATCTCTCCGGCCCATTGACCGAAGGTTGCCGATGAACGGCGCAGATCGACTGCGACATCGAACACTTCACCTCTCACTACACGAACCAATTTACCTTGCGCTTGCTTGATTTGATAATGCAAACCTCGCAATACATGTTGCACCGAAAATGAATGGTTGCTTTGTACAAAGCTTATTTTCTTTCCAACGGCCGATTCAAATTCCCGTAAATTGAAACTTTCAAAAAAATAACCGCGGTCGTCGCTGAAAACTCGAGGTTCCAGCAACAACACATCCGGAATAGAGAGTGAAGTAAATTTCATTATAATTCAGATAGTTGAATCGCGATCAAAATTCGCGTTTTAACACTTGCAGTAAATATTGCCCATAACCATTTTTTGCCAGGGGAGCCGCAAGCTTTTCCAATTGCCCGGCATTAATCCAGCCCTGCCTAAAAGCAATTTCCTCCGGACAGGCAATTTTCAACCCTTGCCGGTGTTCGATGGTAGCAACAAACTGGCTGGCATCAAGCAGCGATTCATGCGTACCGGTATCCAGCCAGGCATAACCGCGTCCCATAATCTCGACACTCAAAGCGGAGCGTTCCAAATACATACGATTCAAATCAGTAATTTCCAATTCATCGCGTATGGAAGGTTTTAAATTTTTGGCATAGCCGACAACATGCTGATCGTAAAAATACAAACCCGTTACGGCATAATGTGACTTTGGTTTGCCGGGCTTTTCCTCCAAATTGATCACATTACCTTGCGCATCGAATTCCACTACGCCATAACGTTCCGGATCGTGAACGTGATAGGCAAACACGCTGGCTCCCTGCGTTCGTTGCATAGCATTGGTCAGTAAGTGATGAAAATCGTGACCATAAAAAATATTATCACCTAGAACCAGCGCCGAACAATCGTTACCTATAAATGACTCGCCAATGATAAATGCTTGCGCAAGGCCGTCCGGCGATGGTTGCTCGGCATATGAAATTGCCAGTCCCCATTGGCTGCCATCTCGTAATAAGTGTTGATAATTTCCGACATCACGCGGCGTGGAAATGATCAGAATATCTTGAATTCCCGCCAGCATTAACGTGCTTAACGGATAGTAAATCATCGGCTTGTCAAAGACTGGCAGTAACTGTTTGGATACCGCCTGCGTTACCGGATAAAGCCGTGTCCCCGAACCGCCTGCCAGTACGATACCTTTGCGTCGAGGAATTTTAGATTGTTTACAGTTCGTTATATAAGAAGTACCTGATATTGACATAAATAAATTTCGATGATCACAATCGCCGGAACAAATTTCTTCGCCTGGAAATTTTTATTAGAAAAAAAGAAATGTGATTGTACTATATCCGCCTGGGCTTCCAGATGATTGTACAATGCCAAAATCACCAGATGTTGATATAAAATTTGCCCATTATGACGCAGTTACTATCCTACCTTCCCATTCTCAGAAGACTGATACCGCATCGTGAATTACTTTTACTCTCCCTAATTGCCATGTTTTTCGTGGCAGCAGTCATTGCTTTCCTGCCTATACTCGCAAAACTTGTGCTTGATAGCGTTTTTTTACAAAAAGATTTGACCAGCTTACATACCGCAGCAATTTCGATTATCCTGTTACTCGTCGTACGTGGCGTCGCAAGCTATGCCAGTAGTTATTCAATCCATAAGGCGATCAGCCAGCTTAGCATCGATTTGCGCAAAGAAACTTTTAATAAACTTTTAGCGCTACCGGTTATTCATTACCTGCGGTTGAGCAAACATGAAATTGAAAAACTCATTGCGCAAATTAGTCAGGTTACTCATAACCTGGTCAATAACTTCTGTAACTTGTGCCAAGATTGTCTAATCATCCTCGGGTTAATGATTTGTATCTTGTATCTGAATAAGGAAGTTTTTCTACTGCTATTATTGATTCCGCCTTTGCTGATATTAATTGATCAAATAACCCATGATCAATCAAGTAACAGCAACGCGGAAAATCCGCCGGCATCGGCTGGTTTGATCGAGCACATACTCCAATCAATTAAAAACTACAGGGAAATTAGAGTAAACGGGGGGCAGACTTGCGAAAGCAAGCTTTTAGAAAAAGAAGCTGAAGCTATCTATCAAGCAGAAATGCAACAAGCATCGGTTAAGGCAATAATCATTCCCCTTGGCGATGGAGTCACTGCACTGATTATTATCGCAATTTTCTATTTTATTGCACAACAAACGTTTAATAACATATTAGACTTGGATACAGTAGGGGCGCTGCTGGCAGCGATACTGCTACTGGTTAATCCTTTTAGGCGCATCATGAATGTCCCTAAGCAATTACAACGGGATCAGATTAGCGTTAAAGCAATATTGTCCTTTCTCTATCAAGAGCCGGAACATGGTACAGGTACTCAACCAATCGACCGTATTCATGGCAGACTATTATTTGAACAGGTTCACTTCTATTCACATAATCTCAGAAAGTCTGTTCTAAATCAGATTGATATCGCGATTGAACCTTGTCAGACAATTGCTTTCACCGGTTATACTGCAGCTCAAAAAAATGCATTGATCGATTTGATACTTCGCTTACAGCAACCAAACCATGGAAAAATCTTACTGGATGATCATGCGCTTATTGATATTCCGGTCGATAAATTGCGCGCAAATATCGCAATTATCACCAAAGACAGCGTGTTATTGGATGATAGCATTGCTGGCAATATCGCTTATGGAGCAATGCGGTGCAGCAACGAAGCTGACATTACAGCCGCTGCGCAAAATTCTA
>SSFV01000038.1 GCA_008015565.1 Nitrosomonas sp.
CATTGCACTTTCTGGAGTCATAATTGAGTTCCTTTCAGGTATAGAAACTTTGCGTCAATGAGCCAATGATTAGATGCCAGCCATCGACTAAAACAAAAAGCATTAATTTGAATGGCAATGAAATGATCATGGGTGATAACATCATCATACCCATTGCCATCAGTACACTTGATACCACCAGATCAATGATCAGAAATGGAATGAATATGACAAAACCAATCTGGAATGCGGTTTTTAATTCGCTGGTGATATATGCCGGCACAAGTATTTTTAAAGGTACTGCGTCGCGGCTTTCAATTTCTTCACTGCCGGAAATTTCTACAAATAACGCTAGATCCGTTTCCCGGGTTTGATGCAGCATGAATGATTTCAGTGGCACGCTTGCTTTATCGGCGGCTTCCATGATAGTGATCTTATCTTCGGAAAACGGGACATAAGCTTCGTTATAAACGCGGTCTATAACCGGTGACATGATAAAAAATGTCAAAAATAGCGCCAATCCTAAGAGTACTTGATTAGGGGGAGAGGATTGCGTGCCAAGGGCCAGCCGAAGGAGTGATAACACAATGATGATACGGGTGAAACTCGACATCATCAGTACTATTGCCGGTAAAAAAGTTAGCGAAGTTAATAGTAATAATGTTTGCAAGTTCAATGCGTAGGTTGTGCTGCCATTTGTGCCGGGTGTGCTGGTGAATGCAGGAAATCCCGATTTTTGGGCAAATGCGGGCAAGGCGATGAAACTTGCCAAGAAGAACATTATCTTGAGTAGCGTGTATTTTCTTCCCTTGGCGCATGGGATGATCGATGTACATTGGTTAGACATTGTCTTTTTTCATACTCTCGTTTAACTGAACAGCAAAATCTTTATGCAATGCGTGTGCTTGCGTTGCATCGCCTGTACTCACTGCAGGCTTGTCCAGAATGTGCAGTTTAGTTACGTGACCAGGCGCTACACCTAAAACAAGCCATGTATTGTCAATTTCAACCACCACCACCCGCTCCCGCTGCCCCACCCCGGTTGCTGCAACAACCTTTAGGGTGTCAGCGGCAGCGGCGGGAATCAGTGAAAAGCGTTTAAGCAACCATGTAAGTCCCCAGATAATTGCCAAAACCAATAGCAACCCTCCTGCCATTTGCAAGGTATTTTCCGTGGAAATTACAGAGGGAGGCGGCACATAACCTGCCCTTCCGGTTTCAGCCAGGGCATGAAACGGTAGTAACCATGCTAAGAATAACCATTGACGATTAATCATGTTTAGCTCTAACGATTAAGTTTACGAATGCGTTCGCTCGGTGTAATGATATCCGTCAGCCGGATGCCGAATTTGTCATTAACGACTACTACTTCGCCTTGTGCAATTAAACAGCCGTTAACGAGTACATCCATGGGCTCTCCCGCCATGCCATCAAGCTCGACAACAGAACCTTGTGCCAATTGCAGCAAGTTCTTGATGGTGATTTTGGTACGCCCCAGTTCGACAGTCATTTGAACGGGAATATCAAGAATTAAGTCGATATCGTAGCGTGAATTGTGCAATGCACTATCTTTAGAAAACTCTTGAAAGACTGTTGCAGTTGCAGCTTGAGCACCTGTCATGGAATTGTTATTGGATTGGCTTTGAGTCGCTGCTTCTTGCTCAGCCATAGCTGCCGCCCAGTCATCAACTTGTGATTCTGGTTCATGTTGTGTGGCCGCCGCCTGCTCGGCCATAGCTGCTGTCCAATCATCGGACTCTAAAGGTTCATTTTCGGTGGGTTTTGACATGTTAATCTCCAATAAATTATTCGCTTCCTGATTGGGAAATCATCGCGTTGACTCTTAGCGCATACCGTCCATTCATAGTGCCGTAGTGACAATCCATAACGGGTACCCCATCGACATGCGCGGTAACGGTTTTGGGGATATCCAGAGGAATAATGTCGCCGGCTTGCATGTTAAGAATTTGGTCAAAGGTAACTTTTGTATGCCCAAGATTGGCAATCAGTTCTACTTCGGCACCTTGTACTTGTTGTGACAGTAATTTGATCCAGCGTTTATCGACTTCCAGGTGGTCACCTTGCAAGGCGCTGTATAACGTATCTTTAATGGGTTCAATCATCGAGTAGGGAATGCATACATGAAATGCGCCGCCCTTGTTACCCATATCTATATCAAAGGTTACTGTGACAACCACTTCATTGGGCGTTGCAACCGATGCAAACTGTGGATTCATTTCGGATCGAATATACTCAAATTTTATTGGGTAAACTGATTTCCACGATTTTTCATAATCTTCAAACACCACATTCAGCAAACGCTGAATAATTCGTTGTTCAGTTTGGGTAAAATCTCTGCCTTCTACGCGTGTGTGATAGCGGCCATCTCCACCAAATAAATTATCCACAATCAAAAAAATCAAATTGGGATCAAAAACAAGTAAAGCATTACCTCGTAATGGTTTCATTTGGACCATGTTGAGATTGGTCGGTACCACCAGGTTACGGACAAATTCACTAAATTTGATAACCTTAACGGGCCCTACTGAAATATCTACCGTGCGGCGCATGAAATTGAATAAACCGATGCGCAGTAAACGCGCAAATCGCTCATTGATGATTTCAAAGGTTGGCATCCGGCCACGTACAATACGTTCCTGAGTGCCAATGTTATAGGCTCTGACTCCACCTTTTTCTTCCTCTTTGCTTTCGTCATCGCTTTCACCGGTGGCGCCTCTGAGGAGTGCATCAACCTCATCTTGTGAAAGAAATTCTTCAGACATAGGAGTTTTACTGAATCACGAATGATGTAAACAATGCTTCCAAAACCTCTTCTTGCAACTCAGTTTTGCTTAAAGATTGTCTAATCTCATCAACAATTTGCTGACTTAATTGTTGCTTTCCTGCAACACCTGAAATCTCTTCTGCTTTTTTGCTGGAAAGTAACATGAGTATGCGATTACGAATTTCCGGCATTTGTTTTTTGATTTCCGCTACTACTGAGGTTTCTCGAGTTTTAATTGTTAATCCAACTTGTAGATATTGATTGTTTACTTCCGGTTGCAGATTGACGGTAAAAATATCCAGATCGACAAATGTTGTGGGTTTTTCTTTAGGTTTTGGCGGGTCAGAATCATCACCTCCCATCATTTTCATGGCATACCATGTGCCACCGGCACCGGCACCGATAGCAATGGTTGCTATCAAGATGATCATAATTAAGCCTTTCTTATTCTTTCCTCCACCTGGTTCAGATGGTTTTTCAGCGGTTTTTGACATTATGCTCAACTCCTAAGTTAGATGAACATAATTATCGTAGACAGGATAGTTAGACGATGCGACAAATAGCAATGAAATAGTGTCGCTATTTTCGCGTAACAAAGTTATCAAGAACTTGGTTAGATATTTATTAGCGCTTCAGGCCATGAAGGACACGGATTATGTCCATTCGATAGAAAGGGAACGTGGATTGAGGTTACCCTGTAAGGAAATTGTTTTATAAAAATATCAATGAATATACCTGACTTATCAAAGTCTAGGCATAAGTGTTGACAATGCCATGATGGCTAGTTGTTGAAACAATTGTTGTATCAACTGAACGCATGGCTTCCGCTTGGGTAATAGCTGGTTTTTCCATATTGTTAGCTGAAGTATAGGTTTGTTGTTGCCTGCTACCTTGCTGGAACGAGTCAGCCCCAACCATTACGTTGCCTAACTGAATTCCATTTTCAGCCATCATTTCTCTCAATCTAGGTAAGGCTTGTTCGATTGCTTCACGTACTGCCGGATGTGGTGATAAAAATTGTGCCGTAGCTTGATCTTGTGTAATGGTTAGCATAACTTCGACAGGACCAAGATGAGCCGGATTCAAACGAATTTCTGCTACTTGATGTTGTTGAGAAGTTAACCAGACGATTTTTTGTGCAAATTCATTTCCCCATTTTGGCTGGTCTACTGGAAGATCGACTTGAACGCTTTGCGGTCCGGTGTGTAAGGAGGAAGTGGAAGTACTATGATTTAAACTTGATGATTGCGGTGCAACCGATTCAGGCGCTACTGGGAAGATAGTTTCTTTTGCATTAACTTGAAAAGCATCGCTTATTTCTAGGGAAAGCGGAAATGATTTGCCGGGAGCGGCAGAATCTGCCATATCGAGTGATTGCCAGAAATCATCCGGTGAAGTAGTGAAGTTACCTGCCAGAGGGCTAGTAATGGAGGTGGTTTGAGTGATTCTTTGTTGCAATACTTGGTTTGTAAGAAATACCGGGTTTGTTACAAGCTTACCATCTTGAGGGATGAATGTGTTTTGAGGTAGCGTTGATGATAATGCCGCGGGTGTGATTGCCGCGATTATCGAAGTGCCTGGATCAATTGTGCTGGGCTGAATGGACAGCTGCTCAGCAACCGTTAGATTAATGAATAGATTATTATTGGCTTGAATATGCGTGCTGGATGGATCTGCCAGTGCATTCATCGTTGGATTGTCATTGTTTGGTAACGCATCCTTTTCTGAAGATTCGGCTGTCGCAGCAGTTGTAGTGTTTGCTTCACTTTTATTCGCAGAGCCGGATACTTCGCGTTCCAACACTTTGGCAAATTCTTCTGACGATGGTTGATGTGTGTCAACCGATGCGGCATTACTTATCATTATTGGGTTGTCAGTTGGAGAATTAACTTGTGGTGCAACGGTTATATTAATATTTAACATAAGCTTTCGATCCAAATAATTTAATGTGAGGCTACCGATAATAAAATAAGCAATTTCTATACCAAAGGAATATGAAAAAGCGCTAGCTATTTTTTATTGAGGCTGAGTCACGACTGAATGCGTTTGCAGCAAATTCATCTTGCATTTTTTGTTCATGTTTTAATGCCTTATGATTTTCGAGAGTCTCTTTGCGTTGAGATAGAATGCTATAACATTTCAATTTGCGCTGATTGAACAAAAATTCGCTTTTCCCTGCAGCTTGCATGCTTTGAGTATGAAGCACGACATGGCGTTGTTCAGAAATAGCTGCATCAAGTTTATTCATAAATGCAATAAAATTAAGCAATTCAGTCTGATCAATACCTTTTGCGACCGCATTCTGCAGATGTGACTGGTAATTAGCGCGATATTGCAGGAGCAAATTTAGTTTTTTTTCTGCACCTTGGTGTTGAGCATTTAACTTACCCAATTTTATTGCAGAAGCATCTGTTTGCTGTTGGGCTAATTCCTGAAGTATTTTTAACGACGAGGGTTTTGACATAAATTAAAGCAGGAAAAATATAAGCCTATTCGTTGTCAAATAACCTTGTAAGCTTTTCGATACTATCTGTAAAGCTTTCACGCTGTGACATTTCTTGATTCAGAAATTGCTCAAACGCCGGATATAGTTTAATAGCCCGGTCCAGTTCCGGATCTGAACCTGGGGCGTATGCGCCAACACTAATTAAATCATGACTTCGCTGATAGCGGGAATAAAGGTTCTTGAATTGCCTGGCCATGTGAATTTGTTGTTGTGAAACTACGCTGGTCATAGTACGGCTGATCGACGCTTCGATATCGATTGCTGGATAATGCCCTGCTTCTGCCAGCTTGCGGGATAACACAATGTGTCCATCGAGAATTGCGCGAGCGCTATCGACAATAGGGTCATTTTGATCGTCCCCTTCAGCCAGAACCGTATAAAAAGCTGTAATCGAACCATTGTCCTGATTTCCATTGCCTGCGCGTTCTACCAATTGGGGTAACTTGGCAAAGACAGAAGGCGGATAACCCTTAGTTGCTGGCGGTTCGCCGATGGCCAATGAAATTTCCCGTTGCGCCATGGCATAACGGGTCAATGAGTCCATGATTAGTAATACATGTTTGCCGCTGTCGCGAAAATATTCGGCAATGGCCGTGGCGTAGGCCGCACCTTGTAAACGTAATAATGGAGAGGTGTCGGCAGGCGCAGCAATAACCACGGAACGGGCCAGTCCTTCCTCACCAAGAATATTTTCTATGAAATCTTTAACTTCGCGTCCCCGCTCGCCAATTAAACCGACAACGATTACATCAGCAGTGGTGTACCGTGCCATCATCCCAAGCAGCACACTTTTACCAACACCACTGCCAGCAAATAAGCCCATGCGTTGACCTCGTCCAATCGTGAGGAGTGCGTTAATTGCGCACACGCCAACATCGAGTGGTTGCGTGACAGGAACTCGCTCTAAGGGGTTATACGGCCGGCTGTACAGTGGAACGTTGTGTTCCGCGCCAGTGGAACCAAACCGGTCAAGCGGCTCACCGAGTCCATTTAAAACACGACCGAGTAACTCAGGACCGACTGCTACATGTTTGGCGCGATCTGCAGCACGCCTCCGGGGGTGTAGATAATTGCCAAGTTTTGGGGGGTCGGCCACAATTTCCGTAGGAACAACTTTAGCACCGGGTGATAATCCATACACATCGCTGGACGGCATCAGAAAAAGACGATCTCCGGCAAAACCAACAACCTCGGCGGAAGCATTGTAACCACTCGATAAAAAGATAGTGCAGCTGCTGCCAACGGCTAGCCTTAGGCCAACCGCCTCGATCACCAGTCCAGACACGCGTGTGATCGTACCGCTTAATAATAGTGAGTTGGATGCGGTAATAAGCTGATTACAATTTTTTAAAAAATTGTTCCATTGTTGAGGGCGGCTAATGTCAGTCTTCATGTTCAAGCCAACTATCATTTCTACCGATTGCGGCCAATACTCTTTGCCAACGCACTTGCAGGCTGGCATCAATTTCACTGCCATCGACTTCGATGCGACAGCCCCCTCGGCATAATTGTTCATCTTCACGAATGGACCAATTATCCTGGGTTAATTTTGTATCGAGGTGAGAATGAATGATTATGACATCATCAGGATGCAGATATAGTCGCGGATGCTGCGTCGAGCCGGGCAGGCTTTTGATCGCTTCTTGTACAATCGGCAAGATGAGCTCCGGTTTAATAATAAGTGCTTGCCCAATCATTTTCTTGCTCAATGCGATTGCCAAGCTTAGTAACTCATCTGCAACTTCCTGATCCATCCTGCGCAGATCTTGGTTCAAACTGGACAATAAGGTTTGAAGTTGGACAACCTCTTTTTTGACAGCGGCTTCAGCTGCTTTTCTTCCTTCTGCGAATCCTTTTTCCGAGCCTTCTTGAAAACCGGCAGCGTATCCGTCTTTTTTGGCATTCTGAACGATAGCTGTAATTTCCTCTTCAGTTGGCACGGTATGTGTTTGCTTTTTTGCCGCAATGTCCTCGGAATTATCCGTTTCGCATTTTTTTTGTGCCGGATCGAATGTTTCCAAGGAATCCATTTTCCATCTCTGGTAGGAATTGAGTTTTTCTCTTGGAATAAAACTACTTGTTGTCATGTAGGAATCTTTATTGCGTTAATAAAAGTTTAGTTTCTGTATGAGCCTGCCAATATCCATTTGATAGGAGCAGCCGCTAAATAAAGTTATCTTCACCTTTTCCGCCCAATACGATTTGTCCATCATCGGCCAATTTGCGTAGGGTTTTTAGAATTTCTTTTTGTTCTGCCTCCACCTCTGATACACGGACCGGACCTTTGCTTTCAAGATCTTCTCTAAGTGCTTCGGCAGCTCGTTGCGACATATTTTTGAAAATTTTCTTGCGCAATTCTTCTTGAGCGCCTTTTAAAGCAATAATCAAAGATTCTGACTGAACTTCTCTCAGTAATAATTGAATACCATGATCATCGACCTCGATGAGGTTATCGAATACGAACATTTCATCCATGATTTTTTGCGCCAATTCTTCATCGTAGACTTTGATATTGTCGATTACACTGGTTTCTTGGGCGGTTGGAACAAAATTAAGAATTTCGGCTGCCGCACGTACACCACCCAGCGCCGTTTTACGAATGTTATTACTGCCTGACAGCAATTTTGTCAGTACGTCATTAAGCTCACGCAGTGCATCGCGCTGGACACTGTCTAACGTCGCAATGCGCAATAATGTATCGTTGCGTAATCGCTCACTGAATAAGCTTAAAATCTCACTGGCTTGGTCACGGTCCAAATGAACCAGGATGGTTGCAATAATTTGTGGATGTTCATCTTTGATGAGTTCAGCTACTGAAGGCGCATCCATCCACTTCAGTCCTTCGATGCCACTGGTGTCGCCACCTTGTAAGATACGATCGATTAAATTAGCTGCCTTTTCGTCACCTAATGCGCTGGTTAAGACTTTACGGATATAGTCCGCAGAATTCTGACCCAGTGTGGTTTTCCCTTCTGCTTGATTACAAAATTCAACGAGTATGTTTTCAATTTCGGGGCGCGTGACATTCTGTAGACTGGACATGGCCTCCCCTAGCTTTTGTACCTCTTTGGGGCCTAGCAATTTAATTACGGATGCCGCTTCCTGCTCACCTAACGACATGAGTAAAATGGCACTTTTTTTGATACCTTCTTCATCCATTCTTGGTTACCCAGTCTTTGACAACATTTGCGACAATAGCCGGTTCATCTAAGGCTAATTGTTTAGCTTTCTTGAGGTTTTCTTCAAAGATTGTTTTTTGAAGCGCATGAATTGCCGCCTCATTGATTTGTCCGGGTAATTGCTCCGTTGAGGTTCCATCAGCCGCTACATTACCTGTTTTGTCGGGCAAGGCAGGTATCGTTGCCTGAGCCAGGTTTCTGAGGAATGGGCGGAAAATTTTTAATAAGAAAAACAATACTACAATCGCAATTAATGATTGTTTTCCAATTTCCTGAGCTAGCATGATCACATCGGGATCTTTCCACAACGGTACATCTAGTACTGGTACAGTATCGCTATTAAATAAGCTGTTGGTGACAGTCAGTGAATCCCCGCGTTTCTCGTTATAGCCCATCGCTTCTTTGACAAGGTTATTGATTTCCTTAATTTCCTCAGCTGTTAAGGGTTCGTAGGAGACTTCGCCGTTTTCATCGGTTTTCTTGCGATAATTAACGACGACGGCCGCGGTAAGCCGCTTGATATTTCCGCTAGATTGCTGGGTATGTTGTACTGTTTTGTCTACCTCATAATTAATGGTGGATTCTTTTTTCTTGTCTGTGGGTAATGGTGGTGTCTTATTGGTATCTTCTTCGTTTCCGGTATTTGCGCCATCAGCTTTTTTTCCGCCCGTTTCAATCGGTGCGGTAGCAGGCTCAGGAGGACGGTTCGTTAGGGCGCCAGGAATACCGCCATCCATTTTCGATCCAATAGAAGTTGATTCGAGCGTTTTTTGACTGCGAATTGATGCCGCATCAGATTCGGTATTGTTGGGACGGTAAATTTCTTCTGCACGTTCGATGCGAGAGAAGTCCATATCTGCTGTCACTTGGGCGCGGACATTCGCTGCACCTGTAATAGGCGTAAGGATAGTTTCAATACGGCGAATATAGTTTTCCTCAAGGTCTTGTATATATTCGAGCTGCTTGGCGTCAAAGCGCGTATCTTGTTTATGGTCGTTTTGCGTACTGAGCAAGTTGCCATTTTGGTCAACGACCGTGACATTCTTGACAGGAAGATTAGGCACACTGCTGGACATCAAATGCACGATTGCGCTGACTTGTTCTATGCTAAGAACTCTTCCTGGATGCAGATTGAGCAAAACAGAGACACTGGGCTGTTGTTTTTCTCTTGAAAAAACTGAAGGCTTTGCGATTGCTAAGTGGACGCGCGCGCTTTGTACAGCTGATAACGATTGAACGGAACGAGCTAATTCACCTTCAAGTGCGCGTTGATAATTGACTTGTTCCAAGAATTGACTGGAACCAAATTTTTGATTTTCCATCAATTCAAATCCCGGCAAACTGCCTTTCGGTAGTCCTTGGCCAGCGAGCCGCAAACGCACTTCATGAACCTGTTTCTCAGGAACCATAATCGCATTGCCGCTTTCAGAAAACTTATAAGGTACATTCATTTGTTGCAGGGCGCTAATAATGGCCGCACCATCCTGATCCGATACATTATTGTAGAGAACCCGGTAGTTCGGTGTTTGGCTCCACATTAAAGCACCTGCTAATAATGCGATAATGGCTGCAGCGGCGACAATCAGGCCCAATTTTTTTTGATTGGATAGTTGACTAAACTGTTCCAGCCTAAACGTTTGGTTTTGGGCCGGTATTGCCGTATTGGATTCACTGGGTACTGTTGCCACGCACTGTTCTCCTGCTCATTCATCAACGCATTTTTATGCAATAGAATTTTATAGATGCAATGATTATCGATAAATTTACGTAATCTGAATGCTCAAATAGAATAGATTTGCCAGCCTTATTCGGATCATTAAGAAGGTTGGTGTAAGTGTTAAGCTACAGGCAATTCTTAATACTGCCACTTAAATTCGTGCAATCAAATAAAATTAGCGATACTAATCCTGCTTGTTCAGAGCAAAAGCAATTACAGCTAGCTTTTGCTGCTTTTAATGAAGCCTCTGAACAACTCTCCGGTGTATATCTAGAGTTACAACAGCAAGTCGCACAGTTAACCCGTGAACTGGTACTTGCAAACGGCGAATTACACAAGCAGTTGATGGAGAAAGAGGATTTGTCTCAACGCTTGGGTTTTTTGCTGAATGCCTTACCCGGTGGGGTTTTGGCATTGAATGTGCATGAAGTTATCGAGCAAGTGAATCCAACTGCTGTTGCCATAATTGGAATTTCTGTACTTGGATTAACGTGGCAGCAAGTCATTCAGGAACGTCTATCACCCACTACAGTTACGCATGAGTGGTATGTAATGCCGCAGAATGAAGCAGATCAGCGCCGGAGAATTCGCGTCGAGAGCAGTGTGCAAGATTCAATAGGAAGACGGATATTACTGATCAACGATATTACAGATGCCTATGCCATTCAGGAAAAGATTAGACGCAATCAGCGTTTGACCGCAATGGGTGAGATGGCGGCAAATCTAGCGCATCAGCTACGCACCCCCCTTGCAACTGCGTTACTTTATGCAAATCATCTTGGCAGTAATGCGTTGACTGCCGAAGAGCGTCAGAAATTTGCAACAAAAACCATTGAGCGGTTACATCATTTGGAGCATTTGACAAAAGATATGTTGCGTTTTGTCAAAGGTGAAACAACACAATTAGAAAATGTTTTGATAAGTGATTTGCTAGCCGAATTGCAACAAGTCATTGAGCCGCAGCTGACACCTCTCAATCTGCGATTGATTGTCCGTGATTACAGCGAGACACAATGTTTGGTGACAGATCATCAGGCATTATGTGGAGCAATGATTAATTTACTAGAAAATGCAATGCAAGCTTCTTCACCTGGCGGCCGGATTGTTTTATCGGCAAGCGTGGATAACGATAGTATCGTTTTAACTGTTCATGACGATGGACCTGGCATTGATACGGCATTGCAAGAAAGATTGTTTGAGCCTTTTTTTACCACGCGTTCAGAAGGAACTGGATTAGGGCTTGCGATTGTCCGAGGTGTCATTCAGTCAATGGGCGGGACTATTCAGGTTAATTCATTGCCTGACGTGGGAAGTGATTTCGTCGTTCGCTTGCCTAGAAATAGAGGAGACTTATGATATGAAAGCATTACCTGTTCTGGTAGTGGAAGACGATCGGGATTTATTGGAGGCGATTTGTACCACCCTAAAGCTGGCGGGTTATTCGACGGTTGCAGCATCAAATGGAAACGATGCGATCGCAATACTACATGAATGCCAGATAGGTTTAGTAGTCAGTGATGTGCAAATGAAGCCCATCGATGGGCTTACGTTATTAAAGCAGATCAAAACATTGAATCCTGAACTGCCGGTATTATTGATGACTGCATATAGAGAAATCGATAAAGCTGTCAATGCAATGCGGTTAGGTGCTTGTGATTATTTGTTAAAACCATTCGATCCAGATAGTTTGTTGACACATATCGAGCGATATGCGCTATCAGAGGTCGAGCTGGATGATCAAGTGATCGCCAAAGACCCGCGAACACGAGCATTACTGTCCCTCGCAAAACGGGTTGCTAAATCGCCTGCGACAGTAATGCTGACAGGCGAGAGTGGATGCGGAAAAGAGGTAATGGCGCGATTTATTCATCGGCACTCATTACGTTCATCCAAACCCTTTATTGCTATTAATTGTGCCGCGATTCCAGAAAATTTGCTTGAAGCGACTTTATTTGGTTACGAAAAAGGCGCTTTTACCGGTGCATCACAAGCGCAGCCTGGGAAGTTTGAGCAAGCCGAAGGTGGTACTTTGTTATTAGATGAAATTTCAGAAATGCCGTTGGAATTGCAGGCGAAGTTATTAAGGGTAATCCAGGAAAGAGAAGTTGAAAGAGTAGGTGGACACAAGACGATCAAATTGGATATTCGAATTTTGGCAACATCTAACCGCAACATGATGGAACTGGTTAAGAGAGGTCAATTTCGTGAAGATTTGTACTATCGGCTCAATGTGTTTCCAATAGAAATCCCGCCACTTCGTGAGCATCCACTGGATATTGAACCGCTTGTGCTGAGAATTTTGGATACAGCAGGGATTAATCAGGCGCAAACACCGTGCAAAGTAACGAAAGAAGCCATGAAGAAACTGATTCATTATTCTTGGCCAGGAAACGTGAGAGAACTGGAGAATGTTATGCAGCGCGCTATGATTTTAGCAACTGGCAATATGATTGAGGTTGAACATATTGATTTGCCAGAAAACAGCGTCTATGTTACCGACAATGGTGTGGTGCCTGATTCTCAAGATATCAAAGCGCTAGAACGCAAACATATTCTGGAAACATTGGCAGCTGTTAATGGTTCTCGCAAACTAGCCGTTAAAAGACTCGGAATTTCAGAAAGAACGTTACGCTACAAGTTGCAGCAATACCGTACGACAGGCTAAAAAATAGTGATTTGGGCAAGGATTGGCAGTAATGTGAAGTTTTCACAATCCTAGATTAAGGAGGAATGAACTGTGGATACAACGGGAATTGATAATATTTTGCAGCAATTGCAAGCTGCCTCAGCACTTGCCTCCGGTACCAAAACACAATCGAGTGCCGATGAAGCTGCGCGCGTTGATTTTAGTGAGAAACTTAAAGCTGCTGTTGACAACGCAAATAATATACATCAGGCTGCCGATAAGCTAAGTATGCAGTTTGTTAGCGGTGAATCAAATGTCGATTTGCATGAGGTAATGATTTCTTTGCAGAAAGCCAATGTGTCATTTCAATCAATGATACAAGTCCGGAATAAGTTGGTAACTGCATATCAAGAAATTATGAATATGCAGGTTTAGAGAATCGTTGAAAATTATCGCACTGCCAACCTGAAATTCTGTAGAGATATACTGATTCTCATCGTGTCTATTGCATGGACTTGCTAACGTATCAAGCCGTTCTTTCAACGATCATTCCGCAATTTCATATAGAGTAAATGGCGGTATCGTTAACAACGGTGCTAGTTTTAAATCCGGCATTTGCGGCATCGGATATTCATCTACTCCAAGAATATACAGAGGGATTTTGTTTCTCTGTAAGATTTCTAAATCTTGTTCATCAAGCACTGTACAATAAATAATTGGTTGCGATTTTGTCGGTATTCGGGCGATGCAAGGTTCGGCATCGAATTTGCTTTGAAACTTAGTTTCAATAAAATTAGAGTGTTGTTGGTATTCTTTGCCAAAATAATGAAACAATCTTATGTAATTTTGGAGTGAATGCTGGCCAGTGTATCTACCCGTCGACCACAGCAAATAAGCTGGTTGATGAGAAGTATTTAAATAATTCAGTATCTTAATCGCCTTCTGATATTCTAGAGTCCATCGTTCATATATAGGCCGAACGAGTATTCCGCGCCTTGGATTTTCATCTTCTAAAATAGGTCCGATTGTTCCACTTCTTATCAAAGACAGAAACAAATATTTCTGAGCTTCGTTGGGCAAATGATTTACTGCCCAGTTGCGAAAATCTTGCATTACTATTGAGGAAGGAGTAAGAGCAAGTGTCAGCGCAATAAAAAGCGAAATTGCTAAGGGGCGAATTTTGCGCTGGGTCTGAAAATTTCGTAAAATCCAAGCCCATCCTTCGCCCGATAAAATCATGAGGGGGGGTACAATGATAAATGCCATGCGTGCCTGGAGCGTGCGCCCAGTGAAACTATCAATCACTAAAGGCAGTAATGCCAATCCAAGCCATATGATCGCGAAACGAACAACTGGGTCGCGCCATGAAATTGCAATCGCTACGCTAGCACCCACCCATAACAGACCGCCGGCAACAGCAATTGCAAACAACCCCCTGACAGGTACTCCAGAAAACATTTCAGTCGCAGCGGAAGAAAAATCTGCCAAGGTCTGCGGATTAACCAACGGGTAAAACCACCACGCATATATCAAATAACAGATACATGAAATCGTGCCTGCAATTATGATACTCGGAACGCTATCAAATCTTTTCAGTATGATTTTTGCGAACAGCAGTAGCGCTAAAAAAAATATACCTGGTAGTACTGCATCAATCCTGATAAAAAACAGTAAGAATAATAGGAAGCCGGCAGTAATCCCCAATTTTATAGAGCGTAGTTCAACTGCTTTTAATAATATTAAAGTAAATACCATTAAAACTAGAAAAGCAGGCGGCTCACTAATCAAATGGCCTTGAAGTCCACGGTAACCATCCGAAACAATATAAGTCAGTGCTGCAACAACATATCCTATCCACCACAAATAATCAGGCTGTGTAGTCCGGAATTGCTTAACTAAATGCAATCCAGCTATTATACAAAGCGTAACACTGAATGCCATCAGAACTCGGTATAACCATAGCATTATATTAAGTGCTGTTTCGGTAGCTCCGAATAACTTGGTAACTTCACCAAGTAATAGTATGTGACCAATTCTCGTAAAATACCAATGTACATCATCGCCGGGACCTAAGCGAATATCTTGCGCGTGTTGATGATAATCAGCTAAAACATGAGCGGCTGCGGCTCGCTTGGAAAGCTCTACATAAATCGGCGCATCCCAATGAGTTTCTTCGAGTGGAGCAAGATCAGAATGAAACAACAGTGCAATAAAAAAAATGGCTAGCAGTAAACTAAATGAAAAAGGTGAAAAACCTGTTAGGGATTTATTTAGTTTGTCGGCACCTTGCAAGTGTGAATCAGAATTCAAAGCAATCTTCTTTTCTATGAATGAATACTAAAGGGTACTTTATAAACTGAGAATATCACCTTTAGTAATTATGCCTAATTTTTTGGTCTAACTAGTAATTATAATCTTCAGGATTGAAAATTTTAATTTAATTTTATAAGTGACTATTTACTCCAAACCCTATAAGAAATCTGACTGGAGTGGTTAATTTTTAGTAGTTTAGATGACCTGCCGAGAAAGCCGGTTTATGGCAAGGATACTTTATATAAAAAGAGCTTAGGCATATACCTAAAGTAATCTAGAATTTATTTTATTTTCAAATCAGCACTGGCAGGAATTTTCTGATTAGGCTGGCGCGAAGATTATAAATAATGTTATGAAATCCAAGTAAAATTTGATGTGAAATATTACGGCTTACGTTATGGTGAGATGTTCGATACTAGAACCAAAATCTCTTCCTTTGGCTTCAGTACTGCTTATTTTAATTTGTAGGCGCAATTCATTTATCGAATCGGCATTCCTCAGTGCATCTTCATAATTGATTTTACCTGCTTCATAAAGATCAAATATCGCTGCATCAAATGTTTGCATTCCTATCTCACGGGATTTCTTCATAATTTCCTTAATTTCATGCACATTACCCTTAAAAATTAAATCTGCAATCAGTGGAGAGTTAAGCAATACTTCAATAGCTGCAACCCGTCCTTTTCCATCCTTTATCGGTATTAGTCGTTGTGCCACCAGTGCTTTTAAGTTCAAAGATAAATCCATCAGTAACTGTGCACGCCGTTCTTCAGGGAAAAAGTTGATGATACGATCAAGTGCCTGATTTGCGCTGTTTGCATGCAATGTTCCCATGCATAGATGCCCAGTCTCGGCAAATGCTATAGCATGTTCCATGGTTTCTCGATCACGTATTTCTCCAATAAGGATTACATCGGGTGCTTGCCGTAATGTATTTTTTAAAGCTGCTTCCCATGATTCGGTATCAACGCCCACTTCGCGTTGAGTAATCACACAATGAATATGTTCATGTACATACTCTACCGGATCTTCAATGGTAATGATATGCCCATAGCTGTTTTTATTACGATGACCAATTAAAGCTGCCATTGAAGTGGATTTTCCTGAACCCGTACCGCCAACAAAAATGACTAAACCGCGTTTACTCATGACAACTTCTTTAAGTACTTGAGGTAAGCCTAAATCATCAAATTCCGGAATTTTTGTGGTGATCGTTCTAAGAACAATACCAACTCGCTGTTGTTGCACAAATGCATTGACTCGGAAACGCCCAATTCCAGGCGGATTAATTGCAAAATTGGCTTCTTTCGTAGCTTCGAATTCTGCAACTTGCTTATCATTCATGATGGCTTTTGCCAGTATTTCGGTATGCTGCGCAGATAGTGATTGCTGCGACACCGGCGTCATTTTTCCATCTATCTTCATTGCAGGTGGAAAATTAGCAGTAATAAATAAATCCGACGCTTTCTTGTTGAGCATCAAGCGTAGTAAATCAAACATAAATTTTGTTGCTTGCTCTTTATCCATTACATACCTCTGATATCGTTAATTTAATCACCGGCTTTACCGGAAATTATCTTTATTCATTGCCTTATTCCGGGCTTCGGCTACTGAAACCACATTACGCTTTACCAATTCTGTCAGGTTCTGATCCAATGTTTGCATGCCGGCACCTTGGCCTGTTTGAATTGCCGAATACATCTGCGCAACTTTAGCTTCCCGTATCAGATTACGGATTGCGGGCGTGCCTATCATTATTTCGTGAGCAGCTACGCGTCCTTTACCATCTTTTGTTTTTAGCAATGCCTGAGAAATTACAGCCCGAAGCGATTCTGATAACATCGCACGGATCATTTCTTTTTCTTCGGCTGGAAAAACGTCAATAATACGATCGATAGTTTTGGCAGCAGAGCTGGTATGAAGTGTGCCAAAAACCAAATGCCCCGTTTCGGCTGCAGTCATTGCAAGACGTATCGTTTCCAAATCACGCATCTCACCCACTAAAATAATGTCAGGGTCTTCACGTAGCGCCGAACGCAGTGCATTGGAAAAACTAAGTGTGTCACGTCCAACCTCACGTTGATTGATTAAGCATTTCTTGCTTTCATGGACGAATTCTATGGGGTCCTCGAGGGTCAGAATATGTCCATAATCATTTTCGTTAATGTCATTGATCATGGCTGCTAGCGTAGTGGATTTTCCCGAACCCGTCGGACCGGTTACCAGCACGATGCCTCGCGGTTGTTTGGCAATTTCAGCAAATATCTTAGGTGCTTTAATGTCTTCCAAACTCAGAACCTTGGAAGGAATCGTCCGCATCACGGCTGCAGCGCCACGCTGAGTATTAAACGCATTGACACGAAAACGGGCAAGATTGGGTACGGCAAAGGAAAAATCGCATTCTAGATGTTCTTCATAAGCTTTCCTCTGACTATCGTTCATAATGTCGTATACCATTTCATGTACTTCTTTATGATCCATCTCGGGCAAATTGATGCGCCGAATTTCACCGTGTACACGAATCATAGGCGGCATACCTGCTGATAAATGCAAATCTGAAGCACCGTTTCTTACTACAAAAGCCAGTAACTCTAATATATTCATTTCCGTATCCTATTTGTGACCATTCTGAATGCAAGCCCTCTTTTTGAAGGGCATCAATAAATTCCGAGCGGAGAATCTGAGTTAATTCATTTGCTAACGGGAGGATCAATGAAAAATTAAGAAAATACTGATGACGTATTCAGATAACAACTGCAATGAACTGTGCAACAAATAAACCAACTTGCTGCCACAAAATTAATTCTTCATGGAACTGTAATCTTCAGCCGCGAGATAGAATGTTAAACAGGTCATCAACATGTTTAACTTTGATTTCCATTCAAGCAGATAAAGTAACGATCGTTGGCAGGGCGGTTTTATTTCGGCTTTGTGTTGCCATTAAAGTCAAACTGCCAGAAACTGGCCCAATCCATTTTGTCGCTATCGGGTTTTCGCAGTGGGGAATCCTGATCGCTGCGTCCTGCATTACCCATATCGAATGCACAGCCACCTTCGTCCCAGGTTGCTTTCCGGCTCATGGAAATTCGCTCGGGATTCGGGTTGCCAAGCTGAGGTAAGTCCTGCAGATAAGCAAAACTGTGTTGGCCGGCAAGTACCTTGCCGAGACCATGGATCAGTTCATGCGTGACAATATTAACTGAATCCGAATCAGGCGGATCGGGAACCAATATCACGGGAATGCCTTCAAAATTTCCTGCCACTCGATTGACGCGCGAATCCGGGCCACCGAAGCGGACGTCTTGAAAAGCATCGGTGAATAACACCAGCAAATATTTGTGGGGTTTGCGCAATTCTCGCTCGTACAACTGATGATTGAGTGAATCCGAAACACCTTCCACCGTCACGGTATCCCCTTCGAAAGGCCTGCCATCCACAGCAGCCACCATTGCTGCGCGCATCCGGTTGAACCGGTTTGCCGCCACCGCTACTTTCTTGACGTCGAGATCAATGCAATAGGTAGCAAACCAGCGGGTAGCTTGCTGCATTTTGTCGCGCGCGATATCGTCGCTCCAGCCGATCGTATTGCCTTGCGCATTGTTTCGCCTGGTACTCAGATTCAACCAAAAGACGGGAACCGATTCCCGTTGCTTGAGATTATTAGGCGGTTGGTTGCGTCCGCATTCTTTCGTAGAAGGAACGAATTGATTCGCCTGGTATTGTCCTGGATTCCATCGATGCGCGACAAACTCGGGACGGCAAGCCGCAGGTGCGCCGCCACCAATCTCCGTCGTCATTTCGAAAAAATCTTCCCGCTGCGTTTCGTGGAATGCAATTTCTTCCAGCAACGCATCGAGATCGGCTTGCCGTTGTTCTGGTGTCAAGCTCACGAGCGAGAAATCATCATCGGCAGGGTCATTTCTCGTACAAGACACCAGCAAAGCAAACACAAAACACTAAAAAAAGAATTGGAATTTTAAGCTTAAGCAGGTGATACG
>SSFV01000007.1 GCA_008015565.1 Nitrosomonas sp.
ACGATTGGCTTCCTCCAAGCTGGTTAATCCTTGCCTGACCATATCCAAAGCGGCTTCACGCAGAAAGCGCGTACCGGTATTGCGCGCCGCTTCTTTGATGCGGCGTATCGGTTCTTGAGCGACAATGAGTTCTCTAATTTCATCATTAAGGATTAAGATTTCAGCAATTGCGTTTCTGCCGCGATAACCGCTTCCGCGGCATTGTCCGCAACCTTTACCGCTACGGAACTTGAATTGCTGTACTTCATCGGCTGCAATGCCAGAATCGGCAATTGTACTATCGTCAGGCCGCTCATCTACAGAGCAGTGCGTACATAGCAAGCGCACCAATCTTTGTGCGGCTATTCCATTCAGCGCCGAGACAAAACTATAAGGATCAACGCCCATATGGGAAAATCGTCCAATAACGTCAAATACATTGTTAGCGTGCACCGTAGTAAACACCAAGTGGCCGGTCAGTGCAGCCTGAATGGCAATTTGCGCTGTTTCCGAGTCCCGGATTTCACCCACCATGATTTTATCAGGATCGTGCCGTAGGATTGAACGTAAACCTCGCGCAAAGGTAAGCCCTTTTTTCTCATTGACGGGAATCTGCAAAACTCCGGGTAATTGGTATTCAATCGGGTCTTCAATGGTGATGATTTTATCACTGCCCTTATTAACCTCCGATATGGCAGCGTATAGCGAAGTAGTTTTACCACTTCCAGTCGGACCAGTCACCAGTAGCATACCATAGGGTTCCGAGCTTAAGCGGCGAATACTCGCAATAGCTGCTGCATTGAATCCCAACTGATTCAGCGTCAATCCCTCAATATGATCGGATAGCGCCTGCCGGTCAAGGATACGGAGCACGGCATCTTCGCCGAAAATGCTGGGCATGATGGAGACGCGAAAATCAATTTCCCTGCCCTGAATAGAAATTTTAAAACGGCCATCTTGCGGTACGCGGCGTTCTGCAATATCTAATTCAGACATCACTTTAATCCGCGATATGACTTGCTCGGCAAGATCTGCGCCTTGAATGACACCAATCGATGTCAGCACGCCATCGATGCGATACTTGATTGAAAGCGCACTGATTGCCATTTCCAAGTGGATATCACTGGCTTGGGATTTGTGCGCATCGTATAAGGTGGAATGCACCAGCCGCACAACCTGACTGGTGCCTTCGTTAATGCTCTTTAACGATAAGTCCTCAATGCCGCTTTGGATTTTATCCAATTCGGCAGATGGCAATACTTGATCCATGGCACGCATGGTTTTTTCTTGCTGGGCAAAAAAAGCAGCCAAATCGGCGGGGTGCACCAAATGCCATTCAACCGCCATATCAAAGCGTTCTTCCGCCCACGCGCGCAATTTACCAGAAAACGGATTGCTAACTGCAAGCAAGTAAGTTTTTTCACGGCGAAATAGCGCGCATTCATGCATGATAGCTTCTGCAAAAGGCAGCAGATCAAATGCCGGACTAAGCGTATGAATCATTTTCATTTCAACTACTGGCATGTGAAGCAATTCTCCCAGTTGTTGTGTTAGTTCGTCAGGGCTATATCCACCGGTGTCTTGCAATACTTGCATAACGGAAACACCCTGATTGACTGCTTTCTGACGCGCCTCAGCCAGGTGATTGACGTCAATCGGCTTTTTATTTTCAGATGGAATGGCAGATTCGATCAATTGATACTTCCAGCCAATTCAAAAATTGGCATATACATGAGAATAATAATGCCGCCAATGACGATACCAATAATCGCCATCAGAAGCGGTTCGATTAATTTGGTTGTCCACTCAACCCAACGGGCGATTTCTTCGTCATGAAAATTACCAATCCGCTCCATCATATCGCCCATTTGACCTGTTCTCTCACCGACTCTCAACATGCGATTCCCCACAGCGGTTGTTAGCCCCTCCTGCTCCATTGCATTGGAAATGGTTTTACCTTCACGAATATGCTTGGCTGCAGCTTCAACTTTGGGACGGAAATGCGATTGCAGCAACCCGCTTACCATTTGCAGCGCTTGAGTAATAGGAATACCGCCGCGCAGCAACATTCCGAGTGTTTTATAAAAGCGGGCTAACTGATATACACGCATGTGCTCCCCCACCGCCGGGATGCGCCATAGCAATCTCAACAGATTGGCACGAAAGGTTGGCCGCGTGACAAAATAAACGATCATACTTATAACCGTCCCTGTGGCAATAGCCAATTCCCAGCCGCGCTCATCGACGAAATGCCCCCATTTGATGAGTAATAATGAAAGCCAAGGCAATTCGCTGCCCATATCGTCATAAATAGCGCTAAATTTGGGAACAACGAATACTAACAAGAAAATGGAAACCAGAAAACCGACGACCAGCAACAATACAGGATAAATCGATGCACCCACCAGTTTTTTGCGCACAAAATCCATTTGTGTCTGGTAACTGATAAATCGCGTCAACGCCTCCGGTAAATCGCCGGTCCGTTCGCTAGCGCGAATGGTTGCGATATACAAGGGTGGAAACGCTCGTGGATGTTCTTCCAAGGTTTGCGAAAAAGTTATGCCTTCATACAATCGATCCAGAATATTTTGGATGATTTTGCGATTGCCGGTATCTTGTTCTTTCTCCAATAAAGTTTCGATACTTTCGACTAAGCTGAGTCCTGCAGTTTGTAAGGAAAGCAATTCTTGGCTAAAGTGCACGAGCGGAAAATGTGTGTTCGATTTCAACGAGAAACCTGAAAAACTTCGCCGCACACTCAGTACCATACCACCCTGTTCAGTGACTTGAAGCCGTGCCTCTTCTTCGCTATTGGCTTCCAGTTCAAGGTGTACCGTACCTTGTCCGGACAATACTGCTTTCACTTCATAACGCATCGCGTGTAATTACCAGTTTTTAATATCAGCGGCCTCAC
This sequence comes from Nitrosomonas sp., assembly GCA_008015565.1. Taxonomy (GTDB): domain Bacteria; phylum Pseudomonadota; class Gammaproteobacteria; order Burkholderiales; family Nitrosomonadaceae; genus Nitrosomonas. The sequence continues at coordinate 2,894 of SSFV01000007.1, forward strand.
CTTCACCGCCAGGCTGCCCATCTTTACCATAAGAAATCAGATCAAATTCCGCACGTTCACCGGGGTATTTATAGACATATGGACGCCCCCACGGGTCGGCTGGCGGCATTTTGGCAAGATAAGGCCCCTGCCATCTTGCTTCATTGCTGGGACGGTTAACCAAAGCGGCCAATCCTTGTTCAGTTGCCGGGTAACTTCCAACATCCAGGCGATACTGATGCAAGGCTTTCTCCAGCGCATCAATTTGCGCTTGCGCCATCTTAATTTCAGACTTACCGACTTGTGAAAAGTATTTTGGCCCAACATAGGCGGCTAACAAACCAATAATCACCATTACCACAAGTAATTCCAGTAATGTGAATCCACGAGCGGTGTTAGCCCGATTTTGCGTAACCCAATGCTTCATAGTTATCCTTTTGCTTAAGAAAATACTGATTATTTTACTTTTGAATCAATAGATATTAACCCTTAAATAATACATGGTAAGGCGCTTATATTACAGGGTCAAGACTGAAAGTATTCCAGGCAATGCAATTTTATGTTCGTTTAAAATCGCTAGCGACGTAAGATTGCCCACCATCGCGCCACATTCAATAATGTCATGAGAGAAGCCGACACATAAGTCCAGGCTGCAGCACGCAAAATTTTGCGCGCATGCGGCTCGTCTCCGTGAATAAGGTAGTTTCCATGCACCAGCATGGGGAGAGCTCGCGCAAAGCTAGCATGCATTTCCATTGGCAGAGTAACAAGATGCACGAGGGTTGCAGTGCCCATTGTCAAAAGCCCGCCCAGTAAAAATAAAGCACCGGCGCCCGGTGCTTTGGCAGCAACCGCAATAACGGGAGCAAGCATCAGTATGACCGCCCCCAATTTCTCGGCTGGTGCAGCGATTTCAACCAGCCTTGTACGAAATTTTAAAGGTAAATATCCATCGCGATCCTGAATCGCATGCCCGACTTCATGTGCAGCTACGGTTATGGCAGTCAGCGACCTACCGTTATATTTATCCGGAGTTAACCGTACGGCTTTTGCAATCGGATCATAATGATCACCGAGTTCCGTAACTTCAACTTTCACATTTTGCAAGTTTGCCCAGTCCAATAGAATACGCGCCAATTCGCCACCACTGCCGGGATACCGGTCCTCCGGATGGCTATACTTCGTCAGCGTATGCTTAACCCAGTAAGATGGTCCCACGATAAGCAATATAATTGCAACCATCGATACGATATAAAACATAATCCGGATTTTCCTGTACTTGCAACGCGTTGACTAGAGAATTCATCCAGAAATTGCCATACTGACAAGATCAGGATTTTTAACATGATTAATGAGACGGAGAACATAAGCAAATGGTTCCACTCGTGTCGACTTCCGGCTTTAGTATGAATAATGCGCTTTTAAACCTGCCGATAACCGGCCATAAAATTGAAACAAAGCAAATGCATTTCATTTTTATCATTTTAACTTGCAGTTAACCAAAATTTCACTTTTCAGCAAAGCCTGGCGAAAAGTTATCAGCTATAATTTTATTAATGGCAGGTGACAGCAATCACCGCTTAGTTTAGATACCGTAGACAGCACTACTTCCTTGATACGATGATACTCACTTCGAATGTAAGCTTTACATTTCGACAAATACCCAATTTCTATTCTGCGGTATGAATGATGCCATCGAAAATTATTTAAATATTTATGACGAGCACTAACCGGTCAGAAAAAGATTGGCGTTATCCGCTTCAATTGTTAATTTTGGCCGCATTGTATTTTTTCTTCGGTTACATCAGTTTTTTTACCACCGTTTCACATCATATTGTTACGCCGGTTTTTTTCGTAGCCGAGGGAATTGCGCTTGCAGCGATTATTTTTTTCGGTATACGGGTTTGGCCTGGTATTTTTTTTGGACAATTGGCGCTTTCTTTAAGCACTGGGCTTGAGCTGGCTCCGTCATTAATTATTTCCGCTATTAACAGTATTGAAGCCCTCATTGGGTTTACCCTGTTTAGATATTGGAAGCTGGATCCAAGTATAAGCAAGGTACGCGATTTAAGTCATCTGCACATAATGATTTTTCTAGTTTTGCAGCCGTTTAGCGCCACCCTGGGAACGCTGACTCTATTTGCATTCAATGCCATTCAGGAATCACAGCATTATCTGCAAGCTTGGATCAACTGGTGGCTTGGCAATTGCATGGGGCAATTCTTAATCACTCCGTTTCTGTTAATACTCTTTTCATTACCGGACCGCACAGCGAGTTTTCTGGAATTATTTAAAAGCTCACTCTTGCCTATTTCGCTGCTGTTACCCTCAAGTTGGTATATTTTCAACAATCTTGATGCGAGCGGCATAACGTTTGCATTGGTGATTTATGCACCGCTGCTGATATGGATCGCGATAAAAAGCGGTTTGGTCATCGTGTCGCTCGTATGCAGTGGCATTACCTTTTTGTCATTATTTCAGACATCGCAAGGACTGGGGCCGTTTATTCATGATGGCTCCCCTAATTTACTTGAAATGAATGTTTTTGTCCTCGGCATCGCGCTCATGGCTCAATTTGTTAGCGTCTTATTCGCAGAACGCAATCAGATTGAAGCGCAGATAAGAAATAATGAGGCTAGGCTTTATGCGATTATCGATTCGATGCCGGTTCCAATGGCCATTAATGACGAGAATCAAAATATTACATATCTCAATAGAGCTTTCACGCAATTATTCGGCTATACGATAAAAGATGTTCCAACATTGGATAAATGGTGGTCTAGCGCCTATCCGGATAGGGAATACCGTCAATGGGTGACAACTACCTGGATGCAGCATCTAGACACGGCAGCAAAAGAGAAAACCGATTTTGAGTCGCTTGATGTGGTTATTCAATGCAAAGACGGTTCACAGCGCAGTGTGATGGTGTCTGCCTCTTCTCTGGAAACTCCGGCGTTTACTAAAAATCACTTGATTATATTATTCGACATTACTATACGTAAGACTCTGGAAATTCAGCTTATTCGAAGCCATAAATATCTAGAAGATTTAGCAAACAATGTTCCTGGTTTTATTTTCCAGTTTCAGCTGTTCCCCGATGGACGTAGCTGTGTTCCCTATGCCAGCAAAGGTATGATGGAGATTTTTGGCATTTCTCCCGAAGTAGTGGTTACGGATGCTTCCCCGATATTTTCTATCATTCATCCCGAGGACTCGGAAATCTTGCGCTCCTCAATACGAAAATCCGCCGAAACACTGCAAGATTGGTATTTTGATTTCCGCGTGATTACGCCACAGCACGAGACTCGATGGATACATTCACAATCGAAGCCGACCAGGCAAAATGATGGCAGTATCTTATGGAACGGTTATACCACCGATATTTCCGAGTTGAAAAATGTATCGTTGAAATTTGAAGCTTTGTTGGATATGGCCAGTGATGGTATTCACATTTTGGATGAAGATGGCAACGTTGTGCAATTCAGCAGTTCATTTGCGAAGATGCTTGGCTATAGTTACGAGGAAACCGCTCAATTAAATGTTATGGACTGGGATGCTTTTATTCCCAAAGAAAAACTGATCGAAGCAGTGCGCGAAATAACCAAATCGCCACGCGTTTTTGAAACACTGCACCGGCGGAAGGACGGTTTTATTATCGATGTTGAGATCAGTGCAAGAAGAATAGAGATTTCCGGCAGGCAACTTATTTACGCATCTTCGCGTGACATTACCAGCAGAAAATTACATGAAAAAGAACTCGAATATCAACGCTTGCGTTTATCTCATATCATCGAAGGCACTCACATTGGCACCTGGGAATGGAATGTGCAAAGCGGACAAGTGATTTTTAATGAGCGTTGGGCGGATATTATTGGTTACACACTGGATGAACTGTCTCCTGTAACCATAGATACCTGGCTTAAGTTCGCACACCCGGAAGATTTGGAGCAATCAAATAATCTCCTTCAGTCGCATTTCGCGGGAAAAATTCCATATTATGAATGTGAAGCGCGCATGCAGCATAAGCGCGGACATTGGATCTGGGTACTCGATCGCGGCAAGGTATTGAAGTGGACCGGTGATGGCAAACCCTTAATGATGTTTGGAACGCATCAAGATATTACAGAACAAAAAAACCGTGAGACCATGTTGGTTGAAGCACGGCATCAAGCAGAAGCTGCCAGTGAGGCCAAGACACGTTTTTTAGCGATGATGTCACATGAAATCCGCACACCGATGAATGCGGTTCTAGGAATGGCCTACCTATTAAGCAAAACTTCTCTGGATTCACGGCAAAGCAAGTATCTGAGCAATATTGAAGGATCTTCAAAAATTTTATTGGGTGTTATCAACGATATCCTGGATTATTCCAAAATTGAGGCCAATAAAATCGAACTGGATCATATCAAGTTTGATTTAAATAGCATCCTGGAAAATCTGGCAACATTGGCCGCAACTGCAGCAAAAGATAAGACTATTGATGTGCTTTTTTATGTGGAACCCGATGTTCCCCGTTACTTGACCGGGGATCCGGTAAGACTGAGCCAAATATTTGTCAATCTGACCAACAATGCGATTAAATTTACTGATCGGGGCGAAGTCATTATCCGCATTGCTGTTGACGATAGGGATCAAACTGACACTATCACATTAACTTTCAGCGTCACCGACAGTGGCATTGGTATGACATCTGAACAGATGTCGAACCTTTTTGAAGCTTTCTCGCAAGCAGATAGCTCCATTACACGCCGATTTGGCGGTACCGGCCTAGGTTTATCGATCTCTTACCGGCTGGCACAGTTAATGAATGGAACAATTCTCGTGAAAAGCGAGTACGGATCGGGTAGCCAATTTGATTGTAAGGTTAAACTCAAGCATACCGGCCAGAGTAAAAAGCCCTGGGTAACGATCCCTCCTGATTTGCGTTCGTTGAATATAATGGTTATCGACGATAATGCTGTTACCCGGCAGGTTCTGCAAGAGATAGCGCGATCTTTAGGATGGAACGCAGTTACTTTAAAAACTAAATTCCAGGTTTCTGAGAAACTTACGGACCCCAGCTATTTTGCAACATTTGATTTGTTGTTGCTGGCTACACATACCGGCGACCACGACAATCTAAAAATCAGGCATAGCATTGAAAATGGCTTGCCTGCAGACTGCCGGCCTAAAATGATACTGATTACTGACAATATGGACCCCCTGTTTTCCAAGAATATTGAACATGCCAATATGAGCGGCGTTTTAGTCAGGCCTTTTACTTCGGTTCACCTGGTTGATAAAGTTACTGCCCTGTTCAATGAAAGAAAATCTTTAGTAACTGATCAGGAACAAGAATTGGAACATATCCAGAAGCAATTTTCCGGTGCACATGTTCTGGTTGCAGAAGATAACGAGCTTAATCAGCTATTCATAACCGAGTTATTGAATAGTTGGGGTATTACCGTAACGCTTGCTCAAAATGGCGCAGCATGCCTGGATTTACTCAAAATGCCGGGGAGTCAATTCGATTTGATTTTTATGGACATACAAATGCCTGTAATGAATGGATGGGAAACAACCCGGTATATCCGTGAGGAGATGCGTCTCATGGATATGCCTATTGTCGCCCTGACAGCTAATGCAATGGCGCATGACCAAGAAAAATTTTCGGAAATTGGAATGAATGCAGTTTTATTTAAGCCTCTGAATCCTAATAAATTGCACCAAACCCTACAACGTTTTATTAAGAATAAAACTTAACTGTCACTGCGGCAAACTTGAAACCGCTCAACGATTCTCGTCGATTGAAACTGAAATAATCAATTTTGAAACACAGTTATCAACTACGATGATGAATTCAAAGAATTGATGACTATTTCTCGCACCGCCTGAACGCAGTATCCCGATCTAGTTGAAAAGCGTAATAGTTTAAAACCGGCAGCTCTGCAGGCCTTCTCAACAAATCTATCATGAGCCCGGACTTCGCGTTGTATATGATTTTTGTCTTCTAATTTTATGACTGCAACGATAGAAAGCGTATGTTTTTCACACAATATGTAATCAAAATGCCTGGGCAATGTCCGGTAAAGCGCGGCATTGCAGTTTCTCAGATTAAAAATCTCATCGGGGGTAAGCACATCGGAAATCCGCACTTTCGCAAATATTTCATAATCATTTGCCAAAGATTCTTTAAGTGCAAGAAAAAAAGAGTGTTCGGTAGTGGAAAGTATTTCTTCCAGGGACTCATATTTAAAATGGGCGTTTCTTCTTTTCTGAAACTTAAATAAGGTAATTGTTTTGATAAAAATTGCACCAATATTCATAAATAAATCCAGCTTTATAAGCAACAAATGAAGTTATCGGCAAGCAAGAAAAAATTTTAAAGATGGTGCTGATAGCCGTGGATTGGATAAGGAAATAACCGAACTGGATACATTGCTTAGAAACAGCGACAGTACTCGAACAACTCTCTCATAAAACATGCTTTCTATTATATGCGCTCTGTACTAGCAATTTTTGCTAGTACAG
>SSFV01000084.1 GCA_008015565.1 Nitrosomonas sp.
AATACGGGGTTTTCCTGAATCCGGAAACCTGACTCCAGCGACCATTCACCTTCGCACCAGGTATATGGTCGCGGGCAACTGACCACTTTAGCGAGATCCATTCCCGCAAGCCCAGGAAATGCCCTAGCAGCTTGCAAAGCTTGGTCTTCATCAATCTTTGCAAGCTGCTAGGGCATTTCCTGGGCTTGCGGGAATGGATGTTGCTAAAGTGGTCAGTTGCCCGCGACCATATACCTGGTGCGAAGGTGAATGGTCGCTGGAGTCAGGTTTCCGGATTCAGGAAAACCCCGTATTTCATGTCGCAGCTTTCGATTTTGGCATCAAGCGCACAATCTTGCGCAAACTCGCGCAGCGCGGTTGTAAAGTGACAGTTTTTCCTGCAAAAACACCAGCGGAGGAAGTCATAAAAATTCAACCGGACGGTATCTTCCTTTCCAATGGTCCCGGTGACCCTGAACCTTGCGATTATGCAATTTCCACTACTCAAGCCTTGCTGCAAAAAAATATTCCGATATTTGGCATCTGCCTTGGGCATCAATTATTGGCACTGGCCAGTGGCGCACGTACGGCCAAAATGAAATTTGGTCATCATGGTGCCAATCATCCTGTGCAAGATGTCAGCAGTGGCAAAGTTATCATCACCAGCCAGAATCATGGTTTTACAGTTGATATGGATTCCTTGCCTGGCAATGCGCGTATCACTCATGTGTCGCTGTTCGATGGCAGTTTGCAAGGATTTGAATTGGTGGATAAGCCTGCTTTTTGCTTTCAAGGCCATCCGGAAGCCAGTCCCGGTCCACACGAGGCCGATTATTTGTTTGATAAGTTTATCGCCATGATGCAGCTCCGTAAAACGCAGCATTCCCAATCATAGCATTGCCATGTTCATTCTCTAAAAATATGCCTAAACGTACCGACATTCAATCCATCCTCATTATCGGTGCCGGTCCTATTATCATCGGCCAGGCGTGCGAATTCGACTATTCCGGCGCTCAAGCCTGTAAAGCCTTACGGGAAGAAGGCTACCGTATCATTTTGGTCAATTCCAACCCAGCTACCATTATGACAGATCCGGAAATGGCGGATGCCACGTACATCGAACCGATTACCTGGACTATGCTTGAAAAGATTATCGCCATTGAGCAACCTCAGGCGCTATTGCCGACCATGGGCGGCCAAACCGCATTAAACTGTGCACTGGATCTGGTCAAGCACGGTGTGTTACAAAAATACGGTGTCGAACTCATCGGCGCTTCCCGGGAAGCGATCGACATGGCCGAAGATCGTGAGAAATTTAAACAAGCCATGACTCGCATCGGCTTGAATTCTGCCCGTTCGGCGGTCGCTCATAGCATGGAAGAAGCACTTCAAGTTCAGGCGATGCTGGGCTATCCTGTCATCATTCGCCCGTCTTTTACAATGGGTGGAAGCGGCGGCGGTATCGCATACAATCGTCAAGAATTTCTCGATATCTGCGAACGCGGCTTGGAAACCTCACCGACCAGAGAATTGCTGATTGAAGAATCCGTCATCGGTTGGAAAGAGTTTGAAATGGAAGTCGTGCGGGATAAAAACGATAACTGTATTATCGTTTGTGCCATTGAGAACCTCGATCCAATGGGTGTTCATACCGGCGATTCAATCACGGTAGCGCCCGCTCAAACGTTGACGGACAAGGAATATCAACTGATGCGAAATGCATCGATTGCGGTATTACGCGAAATCGGCGTTGAAACGGGCGGCTCCAATGTTCAATTTGCGATTAATCCAGATACCGGCCGCATGCTGGTGATCGAAATGAAAACACGTGTTTAGCGATCCTCTGCGCTGGCATCCAAAGCAACCGGCTTCCCAATCGCCAAAATTGCCGCCAAACTTGCCATCGGTTATACCCCCAACGAGCTGGGCAACGATATTACCGGCGGTGTGATACCTGCATCGTTCGAACCCACTATCGATTATGTCGTAACCAAAGTACCGCGTTTTGCCTTTGAAAAGTTTCCACAAACCAATGATCGTCTGACCACGCAAATGAAATCGGTCGGTGAAGTCATGGCAATCGGCCGCACATTTCAGGAATCTCTGCAAAAAGCTTTGCGCGGACTGGAAACCGGTGCAGATGGCTTGGACGAAAAAACCGACAATCTCGAAATCATTCGAAGCGAATTGGCAAATCCCGGACCCGAGCGAATCTGGTATATCGCTGACGCATTCCGTTGTAATCTGTCCATTGATGAAATTCATCAGTTGACACATATCGATATATGGTTTCTTGCGCAAATCGAAGATCTTGTCAAGCAAGAACAAGCACTGACTAATGTAAACCTGGAAATACTGGATAAATACGCGCTTCGAAAACTCAAACGAAGCGGTTTCTCAGATCGGCGCCTGGCAAAATTGCTTCATGCCGAACAAACTGCGGTGCGATTTTACCGTCAGCAATTGAATGTAAGGCCCGTATATAAACGCGTCGATACGTGCGCAGCCGAATTCGCCACCAGCACAGCCTATATGTATTCCACTTACGAGGATGAGTGTGAATCACAGCCGACAAAGAAAAAGAAAATTATGGTACTGGGCGGCGGCCCCAATCGTATCGGTCAAGGCATTGAATTTGATTATTGTTGTGTTCACGCAGCCTTGGCATTACGTGAAGATGGCTTTGAAACGATCATGGTTAACTGCAATCCTGAAACAGTCTCGACCGATTACGATACATCGAATCGCTTATATTTTGAGCCATTGACACTGGAAGATGTGCTTGAAATTGCTGCTGTGGAAAAGCCCCATGGCGTAATCGTGCAATATGGCGGACAAACGCCTCTCAAGCTTGCGCGAGACTTGGAAGCAAATGGCGTGCCCATAATCGGTACCAGTCCGGACATGATAGACTGCGCTGAAGATCGCGAACGCTTCCAGAAAATGTTGCAATCATTGGGCTTGCGGCAACCCCCCAATCGTACTGCGCGCGATCCGCAATCAGCTTTGACCGCTGCCGATGAAATCGGCTACCCGCTTGTAGTCAGACCTAGTTATGTACTGGGCGGGCGGGCTATGGAAATTGTGCATGAAAAAGCTGATCTAGAGCGTTATATGCGCGAAGCCGTTAAGGTGTCCAATGATTCGCCTGTATTACTGGATCATTTCCTCACTAACGCCACCGAGGTGGATGTGGATGCCATATATGACGGAGAAACTGTTCTAATTGGCGGTATCATGGAACACATCGAACAAGCGGGCGTGCATTCCGGTGATTCAGCATGTGCCCTGCCCACCTTCAATCTGCAATCAGAGATACTCGATGAGTTACGTCGTCAAACGGCAGAAATGGCACGTGCATTAAACGTTATAGGACTCATGAATGTTCAGTTTGCAATTCAGGATAATACCGTTTATGTTCTAGAGGTCAACCCCAGAGCATCGCGCACGGTACCTTTCATTTCCAAAGCAACCGGCCTGCAATTGGCAAAAATTGCAGCGCGCTGCATGGCAGGAAAAAAATTAACCGAACAAGGCATTACTGAAGAAGTTATCCCCAGTTATTACTCTGTTAAGGAAGCCGTTTTCCCGTTTCTAAAACTTTCTGGTGTCGATACGATATTGGGTCCGGAAATGAAGTCAACAGGTGAAGTCATGGGAATGGGCGCGACCTTTGCCGAAGCTTTTGTAAAATCTCAATTGGCTACAGATATACGGCTGCCTGCAGCGGGCAAGATTTTTATCAGTGTGCGGCAATCTGATAAACGGCATGCCGTTGAAATTGCTCGAAGCCTAGCAGAACTTGGTTTCACCCTTTATGCTACACGCGGAACGGCTGCAGCAATTTCAGAAGCTGGAATAAATGTTATCATTATTAATAAAGTAGCAGAAGGTCGTCCGCATATTGTAGATATGATTAAAAATGGTGAAATCAGTTTAATCATTAATACGGTAAAAAATCAACGCAGTGCCATACGGGACTCATATTCAATCCGGCATGCTGCGCTTCAAGCAAAAGTAACTTACTATACAACATTAGCAGGTGCACGCGCTGCTTGCGTGGGTATAATCAACAGGCGTGAATTACAGGCTTATAATTTGCAGAAGCTGCATACACAACTCAAAATTTAAGGTGTAACCAAGCTAGTTAACTGGTTTTTTGCCAAACAGAATGAAAATGAAAGGTAATAAATGACGATGAGTACTATTCCATTAACGGTAGCAGGAGCAGAAGCGTTGCGCAAAGAGCTGCATGAAATGAAAACCGTACATCGCCCTGCAGTTATTGCAGCCATTGCAGAGGCTCGCTCTCACGGCGATCTTTCTGAAAATGCAGAGTACGATGCTGCCAAGGAAAAACAGGGGTTTATTGAAGGGCGCATTGCTGAGCTGGAGAATAAGTTATCCAGTGCACAAATCATTAATCCGGCTCTCATCAATGCAGATGGTGCTTGTGTATTCGGAGCCACCGTGGAACTGGAAGATTTACAAAGCGGTGAAATCGTGACTTATCAAATTGTCGGTGACGATGAAGCCAATATTAAAGATGGAAAAATTTCAATCAGTTCTCCCATTGCCCGGGCTCTAATTGGTAAATATGCCGGATATATTGCTGAAGTTCAGGCACCAAGCGGTATCCGCGAGTATGAAATTCTCGATGTTCAATACATTTGATTAAAGACAATACTAGTTTTCGTTCTGAAAACTGCGTTTAGTACGAAACGGTCTACGCTTATTACTACCAGATTTTTGTGCCGTTTTTTTCTTTTCACTTTCTTCTGGCTTGGGGCGATAAATAATAAATATCTTACCGATATGCTGCACCGGGGCAGCGCCTAGTTGCTGACAAATTTCCTCAAAAAGCGCGTTTCTTACAATACGATCATCTACTTGTGCTTTTACTTTTATCAATTCATGACTTGTAAGACTGCGATCCAATTCTTGGATCACACTGGTTGTTAATCCAGTCTTGCCGATCATTGCGACTGGATGTAGTGCATGCGCTTGAGCTTTCAGTTCACGCCTATGAGCAACGGTTAGTGTTAACATAAATTCCTTAAATAATTTCATTTTACTTGATGAAGCGAGCTAAAACCAGTAAGGCTTGGATGAAACAGCATGTGAATGACTATTTTGTCCAACAAGCCAAGAAAGAAGGTTATCGATCACGTGCAGCATACAAACTGCTTGAGATCAATGCACGAGATCACATACTTAAACCCGGCATGACCGTTGTAGATCTGGGCTCAGCGCCCGGTAGCTGGTCTCAAGTTGCAAGCAATAAAGTAGGAAGCAGCGGTAAAGTTATTGCACTCGATATTTTAGCTATGCAGCTATTGCCCGGTGTCCATTTTATTCAGTGTGACTTTAGAGAGGATTGCGCGGTTGCAGAACTGAAAAAACAACTTCATGACAGACCGCTCGATCTTGTTATTTCGGACATGTCACCCAATATCAGTGGTATAGTCATTAGTGATCAAGCAAGAAGTATTTATTTAGCCGAATTAGCACTGACATTTGCAATGGAACAACTGAACTATGGCGGAAATTTTTTGGTCAAAGTTTTTCAAGGCCGGGATTTCGATCAATTTCTTCTTGAAATGCGTAAAAGTTTCAAAAAAGTAGTGATAAGAAAACCTGACGCCTCGCGTGACCGTAGTAATGAGTTATATTTGCTGGGCATTGGAAAGCAATAGTTTAGATGGCTCGAAAAAATGAATGGATTACCTTAGTGATTTTAATTTCATGTAGTAGTAGAGTTAAATTTGCAGTAACTTTTTGCGGACACGAACGATTCTGTTATATTTTATAAAATAGAGTTAGAATGATTAATCAAATATTAAGGTGCAAACCAAGGAGCTATCTTGAATAACTTAATTAAAAACATGGCCATTTGGCTGGTAATTGCTCTTGTGTTGATGACCGTATTTAATCAATTCAGCGTACGTCAACCGACGCAAGTACCCATGGAATATTCTCAGTTTATTACTGAATTGAATCAAGGCAGGATTGCAAAGGTTGTTATCGAGGGACGAACGCTTAAGGGTACAAAATCTGATGGCAGACGTTTCACAACTTATGCGCCATCAGATCCTTGGATGGTTAGCGACCTACTGAAAGCAGGAGTTATTATCGAAGCTAAGCCGGAAGAAGAACCTTTCATTTTGATGAGTATTTTCATCTCATGGTTCCCTATGTTATTGCTAATTGCTGTATGGATATTTTTCATGCGTCAAATGCAGGGGGGGGGCGCAATGGCGGTGCATTCTCATTTGGTAAAAGTAAAGCGCGTATGCTGGATAAATCAGCTAATACAGTGACTTTCAATGATGTTGCAGGTTGCGAGGAAGCGAAAGAAGAAGTTGCAGAACTGGTCGAATTTCTTCGCGATCCGACTAAATTCCAGAAATTAGGTGGACGGATACCGCGCGGTGTTCTGATGGTTGGAAGCCCAGGAACAGGTAAAACGCTACTGGCACGTGCTATCGCAGGAGAAGCGCAAGTGCCATTTTTCAGTATTTCAGGTTCCGACTTTGTTGAAATGTTTGTTGGTGTTGGCGCCTCGAGAGTACGTGACATGTTTGAGCAAGCTAAGAAACATGCGCCTTGCATCATTTTCATTGATGAAATCGATGCAGTGGGACGTCAGCGCGGTGCCGGGTTGGGTGGTGGAAACGACGAACGTGAACAAACGCTCAATCAGCTACTGGTAGAAATGGATGGATTTGAAGGTTCAATGGGTGTAATCGTGATTGCAGCGACCAACCGCCCTGATGTATTGGATCCGGCGTTACTGCGCCCAGGCCGTTTTGATCGTCAAGTTACTGTGCCTCTGCCTGATATACGCGGACGCGAACAAATTCTCCATGTGCATATGCGTAAAGTGCCCCTAGCACCTGACGTAAAAGCGGAAATTCTGGCGCGCGGTACGCCTGGTATGTCTGGCGCTGATTTGGCGAATCTGGTTAACGAGGCTGCACTTTTTGCAGCGCGGAGTAATAAGCGTTTAGTTGACATGGATGATTTTGAACGGGCAAAAGACAAAATTTTTATGGGTGCCGAGCGCCGTTCTGTAGTGATGCCTGAACATGAGCGTAGAAACACTGCTTACCATGAATCTGGTCACGCAGTAGTAGCTTATTTGCTACCAAAAACTGATCCGGTACATAAAGTTACAATCATTCCGAGAGGACGAGCACTGGGTGTAACGATGCAGCTGCCGACAGAAGACCGTTTCAGCATGGAGCGAGAAGAGATTCTGCAAAAAATTGCAGTCATGTTCGGAGGGCGCATTGCGGAAGAAGTTTTCATGAATCAAATGACCACTGGCGCTTCCAACGATTTTGAGCGTGCTACTGATTTAGCCAGACAAATGGTAACGCAATGGGGAATGTCTGATAAATTAGGTCCAATGGTATATGGTGAAAATGAAGGCGAAGTTTTTCTCGGACGCTCGGTGACTACTCACAAAAACGTGAGCGAAACAACGATGCAGAAGGTTGACGCGGAAGTTCGCCGTATCGTTGATGAACAATACGCATTGGCACGTAAACTGATTGAGTCAAATAAAGACAAAATTGAAGCCATGACTCAAGCTCTATTGGAATGGGAAACGATTGATAGCGACCAAATCAAAGATATTATGGAAGGCCGTTCACCCCGTCCGCCCAAACCACCTCAATCGGTGACATCTGCGACAAGTGGTGGTGAGTCTACCGCAACGCGTGATGAGGAGACCGAACCTGCAACACCGCGAGAAGTCGTAAAGGAAGCAGATTAACATTAATTTCTCATAATATTTAAGCGGGATACAGTTTTAAACTGTATCCCGCTTTCTTTTTTCAGCTTATTTTTACTCGCGTTATGCAAGATAGTTTCATTTCCACATTTAATCGACCACTCATAATGGGTATCATAAACGTCACTCCTGATTCCTTTTCGGATGGTGGATTGTATCTATCAACTCAGAAGGCGCTTGCACACGCAAAAAAACTTATCGATGAAGGTGCCGATTTACTTGATATCGGGGGAGAATCGACACGTCCTGGCAGTCAATCAGTGAGCATTGATGAAGAATTAAGCCGTGTAATTCCTGTATTGGAAGCATTAGTAAATACCAAAATTCCAATTTCTATCGATACATCTAAACCTGAAATAATGAAGCAAGCAATCGCTTCCGGGGCACAAATGATAAACGATATTAATGCACTACAAGCGCCCGGTGCATTGGAAATCATTGCACAAAATAACCATGTGCGAGTATGCTTAATGCATATGCAAGGTATGCCACAAAGCATGCAAAATAATCCTTACTATAGTCACGTTGTTTCGGAGGTTAAAACTTTCCTGCAACATCGTATAAATGCAGCAATTGCTGCAGGCATATCACAAGATCGTTTAATTATCGATCCCGGCTTCGGTTTTGGTAAAACGCTCACGCATAATTTGATGTTGCTCAATCAACTGCATGAGTTTACAAAACTTAATGTTCCGGTTTTAGTAGGCCTATCCCGTAAATCTATGCTTGGGTCAATTACAGGCAATAATGTAAGTAACAGAATCCACGAAAGTATCGCCGCAGCCTTGCTTGCGGTTAGTAAAGGTGCCAAAATTGTACGTGTGCATGATGTTAAAGCAAGTAAAGATGCGCTTGCTGTTTATACAGCAATGCAAAACTGCAGCGCATAAAAAGTCACAACAAATCAGACGTTCGTATTCATATTTGCAATCTATCAATAGGTAATAAATTGACTAAAAAATATTTTGGAACTGATGGTATACGAGGTCGTGTAGGCATAGATCCTATTACACCTGAATTTATTATGCGCTTAGGTTATTCAGCTGGCAAAGTTCTATCTGCCATGGATTGGCATCTTACGGAAGGAAAGCATCCTACTGTTTTGATTGGAAAAGACACGCGGGTATCCGGCTATATGCTTGAAGCTGCGTTGGAAGCAGGATTTAGCGCGGCAGGTGTGGATGTTTTTCTGTCAGGCCCGATGCCGACGCCTGCCATTGCTTACCTGATTCGCGCTTTGCGATTGCAGGCGGGAATAGTTATTTCCGCTTCACATAATCTGTTTGAGGATAATGGCGTCAAGTTTTTTTCTGCCGATGGACGTAAGTTGCCTGATGAAATTGAACATCGCATCGAAGCTTTGTTAGAAGAGCCAATTGAATCGATGCCTTCAGACAAACTGGAAAAAGAACAACGTATCAAAGATGCATCGGGGCGCTACATTGAATTCTGTAAAAGCTCTTTTCCATATCACTTGGATCTGCGTGGATTAAAAATTGTGGTCGATTGTGCCAATGGAGCTGCCTATAATATAGCAGGGCATGTAATGCACGAGTTAGGCGCCGAAGTGGTCGCCATTGGTGTGCAACCCAATGGGTTAAATATCAACCATGAATGCGGTGCTACGCACTGTTCAACGCTGCAAAAAGCAGTGTTGCAGCATCATGCTGATTTAGGTATTGCTCTGGATGGCGATGGCGATCGCATCATGATGGTTGATAAACAGGGCCGACTGTATGAAGGGGATCAATTGCTCTACATTATCGCCAAACATCGCAAAATGAGGAAAATGCTTAAAGGTGGAGTGGTGGGTACTGTGATGACCAACCTGGCAATTGAAAACCGCTTTAAAAAAATGAAAATACCCTTTCTGCGTGCAAAAGTAGGTGATCGATACGTTATAGAATTGTTACACGAAAAAAAATGGTATCTCGGTGGTGAAAATTCCGGTCACATTGTATGCAAGGACAAACATACCACAGGTGACGGGATTATCTCCGCTCTGCAAGTATTGCATGCATTGCGTGATACGCATAAAACCTTGGCTCAATTCATGCATGGTGTTTCACTCTACCCGCAACGGCTTATCAATGTAAAAATTCCGAAATCGTTCGACTTCAATAACGATAAAGAAATCAAAGCTATCCAAGAAGCCGCTGAAACCGATTTAAATGACAAAGGCCGTGTCCTCATTCGTGCATCAGGGACAGAACCACTAATTCGTATAATGGTTGAAGGCGAATCGAAACATAAGATCAGTCAATGGGCTGAGCGTATTGCCGACACAGTTCGAACTGCAAGTAAAGCAAAATGAAAACAGCGCTTTGATGGTGCTTAATTCCCATAAACAGTACGTTGTCACAGTTTTGTAACAATTCTGAAATACTATATCGCAGCAATTTAATTTTTAATCAGCAGAAATTCATACTTGGAGAGTAAATATGTTTAATCCATTGAGCTTCCGGGCGATTGCTGTAACAGTTTTATTATTTACAGCAACGATTCCAGGCATAGTTAAAGCAAGTCCCATTGTTAAAATCGACGGTTCCAGCACTGTTTTCCCTATCACCGAGGCTGTTGCAGAAGATTTCCAGAAAGCCAAGCGTGGTGCAATTCGAGTCACTGTCGGAATTTCAGGTACTGGTGGCGGCTTTAAGAAATTTTGCCGCAATGAAATTGATATCGTTAATGCTTCACGCCCTATTACTCCAGCAGAAATGGAAGCCTGTAGGCAAGAAAACGTGCAATATATTGAAATGCCAATTGCTTTTGATGCACTGACTGTTGTGATCAATCCTAAAAATACCTGGAGCAAAACCATTTCAGTTGATGAATTGAAAAAAGTTTGGGAACCAGAAGCGCAAGGTAAAATCACCAATTGGAATCAAATCAATCCTGCATGGCCCGACAAAAAAATCAAACTATACGGTCCAGGAGCAGATTCCGGAACATTTGAATATTTCACCGAAGCAATTGTTGGCAAAGCTAAATCAAGCCGCGGTGACTTTACCGCTTCTGAAGACGATAATGTTCTGGTGCAAGGTGTCGCCAATGATGTTTATGCATTAGGTTTTTTTGGGTTTGCTTATTATATCGAGAATGTCAAAAGGATAAATGCTGTTGCAATTGACAACGGCAATGGTGGCATACTTCCTTCGGCGGTAACTGTTGAAAATAATAGCTACAAACCATTATCACGCCCAATATTCATTTATGTTAACGCCAAATCAACCGGCAAGCCAGAAGTATCTGAATTTATTAATTTTTACATGAAAAATGCACCGGAATTGGTGACCGAAGTCAAATATTTCCCGCTTTCTAAAGAAGTTTATGATTTAAATATCGAACATTTCAATAAGAAAAAAGTCGGCACTGTATTCAAAGGATCAGGAGTCAATATAAAGTTGGAAGATATCCTCAAATTAGAATCCAGCTTATAAGTAAAATTTTAGATAGAACACTGGCTCAATCACAATAGCAATAAATTGTAGCGGCTCTACTTAATTT
The DNA here is from genome assembly GCA_008015565.1 of Nitrosomonas sp. GTDB lineage: Bacteria > Pseudomonadota > Gammaproteobacteria > Burkholderiales > Nitrosomonadaceae > Nitrosomonas. Next base: position 11,285 of record SSFV01000084.1, read on the forward strand.
GCAAAGAATGCGCCGATTAACTGATAAGTCAATTTAAGACTTAGAATTTTATCGGCGTTTTTTTATGTTGACGATTGAATATGAGAATCAATGGACTTTTTACCAATTTTCTTAAATATCAAAGATAAAGCCTGTCTCGTTGTTGGCGGCGATGAAGTTGCTACTCGTAAGATCATGCTCTTGCTTCAAGCTGGCGCTCAGGTTTCTGTGGTTTCGCCCGAACTTGATCCAGCACTGCGCGATTTTCTCACGCAGACCAAAATTGTTTACTATGCAGAAAATTTTCAGCCTAAACACTTACAGAATATGTCGCTTGTCATTGCTGCCACAAGCAATCGGATCATAAATCAGCAAATTTCAACCGCCGCCCAGCATCGGCAAATTCCAGTCAATGTTGTCGACGACTTGGATTTATGTACTTTTATTATGCCTGCAATCGTGGACCGTTCACCGCTAGTAATCGCCATATCCAGCGGTGGTCACTCGCCAGTACTGACAAGATTGTTACGTGCGCAACTTGAAACCGTCATACCGGCAGCGTATGCACGTTTAGCCACGATTGCAGGAAAATTTCGCCAGCGCGTCATCCAACATTTTTCGCAACCAAAAAGCAGGCGCATTTTCTGGGAAAAAGCATTGCAAGGGAGATTTACTGAACTGGTTCTAGCCGGTAAGGATGAAGCGGCGCAAGAATATTTGACACAATCATTAATACAAGAAGCCGATGAAGCGCCACAAGGTGAAGTTTATTTAGTCGGTGCTGGTCCAGGTAATCCGGATTTATTGACGTTCCGCGCCATGCGTTTGATGCAACAAGCTGATGTTGTTGTCTATGATCGATTGGTATCACCGGCAATTCTGGATATGGTGCGGCGAGATGCTACACGTATTTATGCCGGTAAGGAACGTAACTGTCATACGCTCGAGCAAGAATCGATCAACCAGTTGCTGGTAAGGCTGGCGCAAGAAGGCAAACGTGTACTCCGGCTCAAAGGTGGTGATCCTTTTATTTTCGGGCGCGGTGGCGAAGAAATTGAAACTTTGGCTTCACATCACATTCCCTTTCAAGTTGTACCGGGTATTACTGCGGCTTCAGGCGTTGCCGCCTACGCAGGCATTCCCCTCACGCATCGCGATTATGCTCAGTCATGCATTTTTGTTACCGGACATCTGAAAAATAATGACATCGATCTTGACTGGACCTATCTCGCACGCCCCAATCAAACGATTGTAATTTATATGGGTTTGTTAGGATTGCCAGCACTTTGCCAAAAATTGATTTCACACGGTATGCCATCTACCACTCCTGCTGCAATCGTCCAACAGGGCACAACACCAAAACAAAAGATTGTGGTTGGAACACTGCAAACGCTTCCCAATCTTGTCGCAGCTGCCAATTTGACGCCGCCCACCTTAATCATTGTAGGAGAAGTCGTTAAATTGCATAACTATCTAGCATGGTTTTCACCCGCTGAAGAAACTTCTCAGGCAGATATCATTGCCCTGAACCATAAATCTTAGGAAATACTAAAAATGACAGGCCCTTAGAATGGATTTTGTTGGTCTAGAATTTTCATATCCTCCGAATGTCTGATTTATTCATAACATCTCGTTTAATCGTCGCAATTACTTTTAGTTAGATCACCATATTTTTGGTTAAACTATTGCATACCGTTTCTGCTCAAAACGTAAAACTCAAAAGGAGGAGAAAATCATGGCCATCACGCTCAATCATACTATCGTGCCATGTTTGAACAAAGAAGAATCGGCAAAATTCTATAGTAGAATTTTCGGATTTGAAAACGCGCCGACGTATTCAAATCCGAAAATTCTACTATAGAATTTTGCCGATTCTTCTTTGTTCAAACATGGCACGATAGTAT
>SSFV01000105.1 GCA_008015565.1 Nitrosomonas sp.
AATTTTAATTTCTAATAATTTGGAGGATCATCAAGATGAATACTCTTAACGTTCGTCATATTAAAGTATCAGTCAAGACTATATTAAATTTTATTTTTTGCAGTTTGCTTATATTCCTGTCTCTGATTAACGCTAACAATTTGCTGGCTGCACGTGATTATTTCATACACACAGAAGCTTACAATCCACAAATTCAGCAGCAACCATGGACAATTACCGTCAATGAATTAAATGGCGCAGCGATGATACCGCCAGATGATGCCTGTGGCATGCGTTTCGAAGGTGACTGGAACCTTGTGTGGAGCTCCGATGATTACAAATTAATTCAAAATATTGCAACAAATGGAGGTGCTGACGTTTATTTACCACGTCCAACCTGCGGTGCTTGGAACGGTGTCGTAGTTGAACCAGATGGAAAAGCTGATTACGCGCCGCCTCACGATTTCAATGGTCGTATTGAAACATATTCCAACGGTTATTGGATTAACAGTAATGGGGAAAAACTAATATACAAATACCAACCGTGCACTCCAATGCCGAATTGTATTATTGGATCTCAAAGGTTTGTTGCCAATAATTGGTCTCGCGGGCTAAACGTACCCATTCAAGAACTCCAATTAACACTCAATGCTATCGAGAAATCCAGGACTTTGAGCATAATACTAAAAATTGCTGAGCGAGCTGCAGCAACTGCAGCCACAGCAGAGAAAACTCTAATCAAGCAATTAACCATTCGCCGCGGTGTTAACACAGGTAATCTTGAGAAAAGTATCCGGCAACTTGAAGATACTGCTCGAAGTGGTGTCGTCGCTGCCCGCACATCAATTGATCTCTGCATTAATGCCTTACATCAAAATAATCGTAATGATGCCTATCGTGCTTGCAATTCAGCCCTGCTACAAGTACAACGTGCGCGTTTTTTACTCGACACTGGAGATGCCTGGGTACAGTAGTTAGTCTTTACTGGAATAAATAAGAATCTTCGTTTCTCCATCCGGTATTCGCTCGGTGTGGCTGCACCAGAATCTGGAGTCGTTCAAGAAACGTCAGCCAGCCTTGGAAAGGCATGCCGCCAAAACTATTCCGTTGCGCCATTTTAGCTTTAAATAGTACAGCTTTGTGATTAGCGGATTAAAGTGTTATCAGAAAAACACTTTCCCGCAATCGGCTTAATCCCCGTTGTTTGAAACGGGGATTTTCTTCCAGCACATCCACTTGAGCCAACACCCGTATTTCAGCGCAATCACGATACAGCGCCTCCACTTCATCCGGAAACACCGCAAACGGCGGTCCCGCCATCTCAGTGGGCGGGTAATCTAGCGTAATCAGTAAAATTTGTGTTTGGGATGGCAGGATCTGCAGTAAGTGCGAAACATAGCGTTTACGCATCTCCGGCGGCAATGCCACCAATGCAGCGCGATCGTATACGGCATTCACGCTCGCAAGCTCCTCTTTGTGCAAATCAAATAGATTACCTTGCATTATGCTAAGATCATCCACCGTATAACACTGGAATCTTTCATATTGGGAATGAACAGGAGTAAGCATGTGTTCTACAAAAAACGCCCGCACTGCAAGCGCACTGAGTTCCACCCCCAGCACACGATGTTTTTGTTCCCGCAACCATAGCATATCACTGCTTTTACCGCACAATGGCACGAGTACTGCCGCATTTGCCGCCAGCCTTAATTCTTGCCAGAATTGACGCAAATAGGGATTGATGCCGGTTTGATGAAAACCTATTTCGCCTTGCTCCCAACGATTTATCCAGTAGTCATCTTTCATGTCAGAATCAAGAAACTGTCATTTTATCGGATTACCAATCAATAGCTTAATCGACACCCATTACCACCGATGCCCTCTGTGGCCGCCTCGCCAACCAAAGTGCCCATGATTATGGCCGTGCCGATTTCCGCCGAAAAAGTGCCTGTGTCCTCCATTGAAGCGGATATAGCCTCCGATAAAAGGCTGTCTAGTATAAGTGCCCATATAATTTTGTCCTCGGTAATAAGGCTGATGCCCGTAGCCGTATACACCGCTTCGGTAATACCCTGCATTGCCATAATAAGGCGTGGCGACGCAACCGCCAAGTATTAAGCTTGCCAGAATACCAACAAGCATAAAAACTTTTTTTGTATTCATGATCATTCTCCTGCATCAGTGAGTAAATGTGTTAATAAAGTGATTTCATGCTGCTTCCACCTTATCTCTGACAAAGATCCAATTTTTAATCTTTACAGGTCGATGGCATTTACTATGCAAGCTTTTGGCTGAATAACGGCTGAATGGCAATAAGCGGGCATGCTATGGACTTGACTGCAATGGTGTACCCGCGAAATCAATTGCTATTGCGCCTTCTTGACACATCCAGGATGGCAGACGAGGATTACTGGGGATTTTTAGCTTCTGAGCGCCGGCAGCGGTTCGTTTTTTGGCACAAATTTTAGTGCAATGCCATTATTGCACCAGCGTTCCCCGCGTGGCGGCGGACCATCGCAGAATACATGACCTTGATGGCCGCCGCAACGAGCGCAATGATATTCAACGCGTGGCTTGATCATCTTGAAATCGATTTTAGTCGCTACGTGACCGGGGATCGGTTGGGTAAAACTCGGCCAGCCTGTCCAGCTCTCATATTTATGCGTGCTGTTAAACAACGGCAAATAACAGGCGGCGCATATAAAAGTGCCTTCACGATCCTCATAAACCAGGTTACTGGATTCCGGACGCTCGGTCGCTTCTTCGAACAATATTTGGTAAGCCTTGGGCGATAGCAGTTCGCGCCATTCTTTATTGGATTTTTTCAGCGTGCCAATAGGACTGGCAGCTTCACCGACAACCGGAGTGCGCCAGCATGCGGAAAGCAGCGGAAACACGCTGGCTATCGCGAGTGTTTGTAATAAGGTGCGCCGTTTCATAAAATTTTCTCCCGGTTATCGTCAAGTTATGCAGGCATAATTAACCGCAGCTTATTTGACATTACCGAATATTGTAATAGTAACTGACCAACACGTTCTAAAAATTGGGATATGAAACCGATTGTTTCAATTATAATTTCTTAAAATGCGTTGTGCTGCCAATTACCAAACCAATCCATTTCTGATATGACCAATCAATGTTTCGATCAAGCTAAAGCGCTAATCGATGCGGCGAATAGATCCCAACCGTGTAGCATATGACGGGAAAGACTGGCCTAAAGAGCTGCTTTACTCAAAGCGCATGTCAGAGATGCTGGATCGCTTTGCGCCCGAAGCCGGCGATGCGGTGAAACTGGCAGTGAGCGCGCAACACATTCAGCGCTGGAAATCTCCACGCAGCGATTATCCGATGAATCGCAAAGGTTATCACCAATGGCGCGCCGGTCTATGCCGGTTTCACGCCGGTATACTTGCCGGTTTACTGGAGAAAGCTGGATATGACTCTGAATTCATTACACGCGTGACCCGCGCTGTAGCAAAAAAATCGCCCAAAACCAATCCGGATAGCCAATTACTTGAAGATATTGCCGGATTGGTTTTCCTTGAATATTACTTTCTCGATTTCGTTGATAAGCACCCTGAATACGATGAACAGAAATGGTCCGATATCATTTGCAGGATATGGCAGAAACTGTCGGTTCGAGCCCGTCAACACGCACTCTGTAACATCCAATTACCACAGTCACTGACGGCGCTAATTAGGAAAGCAGTATCTGAATCAAGCTATAACTGTGAATGAGCGTTCCCAGTTGTGAAGAAATCTACTGGATTTCAATTTAAACAGTCAGTTTTACAAAGATCACTCCTGTAATCCAATTTAAATTGGATCGCTCTTAATCGTCATCATCAGACGAAGAACGGGAAAACGGCGAAGCTGCACCTTTGGAACCACCTGATTGCGATGGTGATGCAAAAGGCGATGCGCTGCCTGAAGATGCTGGCGAAGTGGATGAACCGCTTTTTGAGGATGATGAAGATGGAGAAGAAAAGGGTGAATTTTGGGCGCCCGGTTTTGCAGCAGCGCCTGCGGCGGGACCTGATGCCGGCTTGCTTTCCGATCCGGGTTTATAAACAAATTGCCAATCCAGATAGGTTTGTGCTTCGGAGAATTTCGCAATATGCTCTGGAAATTGGTCTTTTTTAATGGGTTTTCTCTCCGATAGACTGTAGACGCCAACAATTCTTTTTCCGATACTGCTAGTACCGATATTCGAACCGCCACTGGATGCAGATTTATTGCCGGCAACCGAGCCTGTGCCAGTGGATTGACCAGTGCCGGCGACTTGGCCGCTACCCGTTGATAAGCCGCTACTAGCTGGCTGATTAGAACCGGATAACGGATTGCTGCCAGTTGCCTGGTTAGTGCCGGATGCCGGGTTGGCAGCAGAGCTTTGTTGATTGGCGCCAGTTGACTGATTGGTCCCAGCCGCTTGATTAGCGCCGGATGCCGGAGTCATTGAACTGAGCTGGGATTCGTCAACAAGCCCCCATTCCGTTGTATTCGTCATCGGATCAACATAGATTTTACGCAAATGGCGTTTAACGTTGGGCAAACGCTCATCTCTTAACAAATCTTCCAAAGAATCCGGAAATTGCTTATTACCGCTGTTGTAATAAGACATGATGGCTTTGCGGAATTCTTCCCCGATAAACAGCAATTCCGCTTCTTTCTGGCGTTGTGACTTGGTTTGCCATAATTGCGCCGCACCCGCCATGATAACTCCCGCCAGAACGACTGAATACAATGCCCATAGGTATACAAAACCATTTTCTAGGCGAGGCATGCTATTTCTGCAACAAATAAAGAAATGAGAACCGGGTTACCATTCTTCATAAAACGAACCATCGGCTGCACGCCCCGTGTATCCGCTGTGTACATCATAAACTCCCGCTTCTGTAGGATTCTTAGGCGGGACTTCAATCCAAGTTTCCTTACTTTCCGTAAATGGATCGACAGGAATGCTGCGCAAGTAGTGTTTATCCGCCAATTCTTCCAAGTCGATTGGATACTTGCCAAAATCTGAATAAAACTGGTCAATTGCATTCCGCATAATGACAAGGTCTTGCCGCAAAACCGCTTCTTTGGCCTTCTCGAGAGAACTAAAATAACGCGGCGCGACAAGACTCAGCAATGTGGCGACAATAGCCATCACCACCAACAACTCGATGAGTGTGAAGCCCTTAGGCCTAGGATTATGCGGCATATCGATCACCATTCCCGGTAGGGAATACCGTTAAGGCCGATAGCTTCCGACATGGAGTGAACATCATACACATCATCGCCTTCTTTAGGACTATCCCACGGGCTTTCGTAACTACGTTTGCCCCAGGTATCCACATTTGGAGTGATTGTTGTGCCGGCAACATCTAATTCAACAAACATAGGATCCCGAGGCAAACGGCGCAAAAAATAGATCACTTTCTTATCCGGACTTTTGATATCCGGTACGCCGATAAATAATTCTTCCAGTCTTGGAGGGTAACCGGATTCATCGGCTTTTTTAGCGACTTTTCCATCGTCAACAGCTTGTTTATAGGCATCAATTGCAGTCCGTATTTGCCGCAATGCGGTACGTAATTCTTGCTCTTTCTCGCGCTGCACCATCAGTTCGCGGAAAGGCAAAGCCGCTGTGGCCAAAATGCCCATGATTGCGACAACAATCATTAATTCAATCAGTGTAAAGCCTTTATTTTTATTCCAAATGCTCACTACTAACTGTATCATTTAAAATTAATCGTTGCCGTGGGTGGCAATGTCACATCGACCGAATCGCCATGTTCGATATCTTCTCCCATTGCACTTTGAATACTCACTTCAGTTGTGCCGGGATTAGCCGCAACGACTTTGAAACGTAATTGCGTAGCCAATCCCGCAGTTTGATCTCTACCTAACTTAAGCGTTCGCGAACCGGATTTCGGTCCGCCATCTAGCAACTCCAGGACGCTGGCTTCATAATTTAGTTGCACATCGGCGTTAACCGTAGGTTTGGCACCGACGAGACGGACATTCACTGAAAATTCCTTATCCAACCCCACGTTGGTGGGTGCTTGCATAGTTAGCGACGGGGTAAGGTTCGATGCCGCATTGGCAAAAGGATTTGGAACATCTTGCTGATCATCTGAAGGTGCAGCAAAAGCACTTAAGCCGCCTCGCGCACCGCCTTGTGCCGGACCTGACGGAGCGATAGCGAGTGATTGGGCTGCGGTTTTTTCGATTTTGACGGGTAATTTACCCGCTTCGCTGGCGGTACCAAAGTGGTATTCCTTTTCGAGGTTAGTCGGTTTGGGAAGGTTACGAATAATGCGTGGTGTGATTAATAGCACTACTTCAGTTTTTTTCCTGTCAACTTTTTGACCAGAAGTTAATCTATCTAAGCCAGGAATATTTAGCAATCCCGCAATACCAGACACATCCCGTCTTTCATCATTTTGGATTAATCCTGCAATGACCTGTGTTTCCCCATCTTTTAAGGTTAACAGTGTTTCTGCACTGCGGTTACCAACAACCGGTGCTCTTGGTGCACTTGAAGCACCACCGGCAGATGGTCCCGTTTCAAAACCTGTAATGTTACTGACTTCCAAAGTAACTTTCATAGTAACGTCGTCATTTAGGCCGACACGTGGTTCAACATCCAATTTAATCCCGATGTCGATGAATGTTGGTGTTGACGTAACGATTGAGTTGATACCTGGTTGGACATTGGCTGTGAATACTGGTTGTTTGGTGCCAATATGGATTTTTGCTTTTTCACGATTACTTACCCGAATTCTTGGATTTGCTAGTATGTCTGCATTTGTAAGGCTTTGAGCGAAATCGATAACGGCCTGATTACTGATAATAAAGTTTTTGAGCCCAAGCCCCTCAGAGCCGATTTGATTGAGAATAGCCGTTGCTGGAGGGTTTATCCCAGCTGCTCCTGCACCTGTCAAACCACTAAATGTAACTGATTGTGGAAATTTTGGCCCTAAAGTAAAAAGATTGTTGCGAGTAATCTCAAGAACTGCAACATCAAGCATGACTTCAGGCTCAGCTAGATCATTTAATGTCACCAACCGTTCTGTTAACCGAATGGCTTCAAGTGTATCGCGCATGATGAACAGATTAAGTTGTTCGTTGACATATATGTCTTTTGCTTTAACAATGCCCCTAACCATTGCAACCATTTGTTTGACATCGGTATGTGCGACCTGAAAGCTGCGCACCACCAATTCCTGATAATCTTTTAATTTTGCCGGCGTATTAGGATAGAGCAATAAGGAATTATTATTGAGAACCTTATATGCTAACTGATTCGTAGTGAGGATTAACTTGAGAATGTCTTCAATAGTGTTATTGCGCACAAAAATAGAGATTTTGGTATCTTGGCGAATGTCCTTGTCGAAAACAAAATTAATTCCGGCAGTCCGTGACATGATTTCAAATACCGATTTTAAATCGGTATCTTTGAATTCCATCGTTACCGACTTTTTAAAAGCAGATTCCAGTGCCAGATCAGTAACTTCAGGTCGACTCAAATGTGAGTTGATTTGCGAAATTAATTCACGGGCATGCGATTGTTGAGGGTTTTCTTGCAATACTGCGCGAACGATCGTTTCTGCGCCTGCTAGATTACCTTGTGCGAGTAATCTCTTAGCGGATTCTACGGATACAATATGGCGTCGCTCTGTTTTAACTGCCTCCATACCTTCTTTTGCACGCTCTTGGAAGGGGTAAATATTTAGGACACGCTGATAAACTTGTTCTGCTTTTTCCAAATCACCGGAAAAACGTAAGCTATCTGCATCAAATAGTAGCTTACCGATTACTTCTTCACGTGATCGTATCAGTACTGTGCGAATTTCCTTATTTTCAGGTTCTTCGCGCGCAGCTTGTTCGAGTCTTGCAAGACCACTCTCAAGTTGTCCTGCAACAATCAATTTTTGTCCATCATCGAATGCGACGTTGCGAGTACCGAATGTTCTATTATTGATTGCACATCCCGTAGTGATTGCGAGCAGAATGCTCAGGACAATAATTTTCCAGCTTTTCATTGGAAGTTTCCTGCTAGTTTGTTAGTAATCGTGAGTGTTTGCTTGCTATTCAGCGGTAAATAAGTCAAGGTAACCTTATCGTCAGTTATGGAATCCAGACGGTATTTGTCATTAATTTTTCCACCGATTTTGGCGATTAGATTTTCTCCCGATTGTGAAAGAAAAACCCAAGTTTCATTGTTCGCAATAGCTTTACCGGCGTATTTGAATTGCAGAGGGGGAGCAGTGGGTGCCGGGGGGGGGGCGGAGGCTTTTGCAATTTCCGCGGCTTTGATCGCTTGCTCTTCCAAACTGACAGGCCGTTGTTTAGGTGCCCAATTCGTGGACGCAAACAGTTCACCTGCGGATGCATTAAATTTCCTTTGTCCAAGTTTACTG
>SSFV01000104.1 GCA_008015565.1 Nitrosomonas sp.
ATAACGGGTGCGTCTTAGTCCGTGGAATTGCTTGGCTTCAGCGAATAACCCTTCTATCGTCCACTTTCGCAGAATCATCTTGGAGATAAAGGCCCTGGTTTCCTGCCGTGCACGAACCTTATCGATTTCATGCTGATGTGGACTCCGATAGACAAATCGAGCTCCGCTTTTGGCCGATTCCGGTAAGCAATCAGTACGCACGGGACACATGCGGCAGTGTCCGCCCATAATTCGGTATCGTTTAATCAGCCCGTTATCCAATTTTCCATAAGGGTAGAAAAAATACCCTTATGGACATTGGTATCGATCAGTCTGACCGTGATACTTGAACGTAGTGGGCGTGAGTTTGCCGTTACCAAGGCGAGCATCGTGCAAGGGGTATATAAGTGCGTATCTTGCGTTGTCTAAATGCACTGTAAGTTGGCCCCCGGCCATATCCACGATCAGCAATCACTTCTTGAACGTCAAAACCCATCTCATCACATAAATAGTCGATCCTGGCAGGAAGGATAGGACCTTCATGGGTAGCGCCCGTTGTGGTATAGCAATCAGTAATAATTCGCGTCTTTACATCAGCGCTATAGTGAACCTTATATTTAAGGCCACCCTCAGTACCTTTACGATATACCATTGTGGCATCCGGGTCTGAGGCACTGACATGGGTCTGATTGGCTACCCGGCGTTTGCGTTTTCTATGCTGAAAGCATGATACCGCTTCTCATATTGCTTTAAAACTCTGGCATTAGGATCGGTATCCTCGCGCTTCAGCAAGGAATTCATGGAAGCGTTAGCTTTCACGAGCGTCGCATCAGCAACAATTTGCTTGCCGGCGAATCGACCTTGCTTTTGCCACTGCAGCAATATCAGTTTAAATATTTGTCGGTATCTGAATTCTCCCATCCTGTCCCGTATACGGGTTAATGAGGAATGATGAGGTACAGATTGGTAGAGGGGGAGTCGACAAAACCAGCGGTATGCCAAATTTAAGTGAATATCACGGCAAAGCTGGCGATCAGACTCAACCCCAAACAGATAACTGATCAATTGCATCCGAAAAAACAATACCGGATCGATGAAAGCTCGTCCATTGTCCAGACAGTAGAGTTCTTCTGTCAGGTCATACAAAAAGTCCAAATCCAATAGCTTATCCACTTTCCGTAATAAATGACCCTTAGGAACAAAGCTCTCCACATCTATCGTCGAGAATAATTCCTGTTGATGCGTTTGCTTGCCTTGCATTGATCTTTTCCAATGGTCGATAGTAAAGCTCCTATTTAATTATTAACTCAACCTAGTATTAGGTGTTTTTCAACAGGCCGTTGAGACTACTACAATTTAACATTGAGTCGCAGTTCCATTTTTATATGGAGAATTCCAGCATCCATAAATTCTTTTCCAAATACCTGAAAGCCAAATCTTTCATAGAATTGGATAGCTGATACTTGTGCATTTAGTTTTATCTGTTGTACTCCAAGATTTTCTGCTTGTTGCAGTAATTTTTGCATCATGGCAGTACCTATTCCTTTCCGGCGCCATTCTTTTAGAACTGCCATGCGACTGACATATCCATTTGGCAATAATCGTACGGTTCCAATAGATTGTTCATCAAAATCTTGTGCAAGTATATGCATACTAATTGCATCGAATTCATCCCATTCCAAATGCACTGGAACGTGTTGTTCATGAATAAATACTGCTGTTCGGATGCTGCGTAGGGCAGCTTCCTCGTCTTTCCATTTCACAATACGTAAACGATAAGAACATTTCATAAATTTGATTCATTATCAATCGCGATCCAGTTATCAATGAATGACGCTTATTCAAACGGATGACGCAATAAAATTGTATCCTCTCTATCTGGTCCCGTTGAAATCATATCAATTGGGACTTCACAAATTTCTTCCAAGCGTTTAAGGTACTCCTGAGCTGTTCTTGGTAATTGGTTAAACTTTTTAATCCCTGCCGTACTTTCTGACCAGCCAGGTACTTCTTCATAAATAGGTTCACAATGACTTAAATCATCCGCACCTATAGGTAAGATATTGCTGTTTTTGCCGTTACCCAATTTGTAGCCTATACCTAAATTAAGGCTTTCCACACCATCCAATACATCGAGCTTAGTAATACATAATCCTGTAACACCATTTATCTGTATGGAACGCTTTAATGCCACTGCATCGAACCAACCACAGCGACGTGGGCGACCTGTAGTTGATCCAAATTCATGGCCACGTGTAGCTAAATGTTTGCCCACTTCATCATCTAATTCGGTTGGAAAAGGACCAGAACCTACTCGTGTTGTATAGGCTTTAGTAATACCCAGTACATAATGCAGCATCTGTGGACCTACTCCACTCCCTGGAGCGGCTGCGCCTGCAACACAATTGCTGGATGTTACAAATGGATATGTACCATGATCTATGTCGAGGAGTGCACCCTGAGCACCTTCGAATAATAAATTCTTGCCTGACTTATGTGCATCAAATAGAAGCTGTGGTACATCAGCCACCATAGGTTTGATCCGTTCAGATTGGACCAAGGCTTCATCTAAAGTTTTCTGAAAATCTATAATGGGTAAGTTAAAGTAGTTTTTTAACACAAAATTGTGATAGTCAAGCATTTCGCCCAATTTTGCTGCTAAACGGTCGCGATGAAAAAGATCTTGCAGGCGTATTGCACGTCGTGCAACTTTATCTTCATAAGCTGGACCGATACCCCGTCCTGTTGTTCCAATTTTACTGCCACCACGCGCTATTTCCCGGGCATTATCCAACGCAATATGGCAAGGTAAAATCAAAGGACAAGCCTCACTAATCCGCAATCGCGCTCTGACGTCAATGCCGTTTTGTTCAAGCATATCAATTTCATCAAGCAATGCTGCCGGTGAAATGACCACACCATTTCCGATGTAACAAATAACACTATCCCGTAAAATACCCGATGGAATCAAATGCAATACAGTTTTTTCATTTCCAATAACTAACGTATGACCGGCATTGTGACCACCTTGAAAACGCACTACACCTTGCGCATGGTCTGTCAGCCAGTCAACAACTTTTCCTTTCCCTTCATCACCCCATTGAGTTCCAATGACTACAACATTTTTAGTCATATTTTCAATCTCAAAAAAATACTCTCTGTAAAATTAAATTTTTTCAACGATCCATTGCCCATTATGCAATATCAATTGCCTGTCACAATCCAGTGATTCATTATTTTGCTGTGGTAATTCCATAATAACGATATGTCCTGCCCCGCGTAATTCTTCAATTTTCGCTTCTAATTCTATGTTTTTTGTATGAAAAGGCGCACGTATTCCCCGCGGATATGCCTTCGGATTTACTAATCTAGTTAATTCTCTCAAATCCATACTAAAACCAGTTGCTGGTCTCGCCCGCCCGAAAGATTTACCGATTTCATCATAGCGCCCCCCTAAGACAATTGCATTTGAATAACCATCGGAATAAGCAGCAAAAACGATCCCCGTATGATAATGATATCCGCGTAAGTCGGCCAAATCGAATGAAATTTGATTAACAGTCGATTCTAGCTCTTCCGCAATTATATTGAGTTCATTAAGCGCTTGTTTTATTTCAAGGTAATCAGGTAATCTGCTATCAGCGTAATTCAAAATTTTTTTATCGCCATAAAGATCTGGCAGCAACATCAATGCTTCGCGAGTTTCCTTCGGTAATTTTTTACAAAGCTCTGTGAGGGTTGAAACATCTTTTGCCTGTAAAGTGGCAAATAACTCCGCTTCGAGTTCCCGTGAAATATCAGCACCCTTGATTATTCCGCGGAAAACCGCAACATGTCCTAGATCCAGATGAATTTCACGAATACCTGCAACAAATAAGCATTTCAGCATTAATCTTTGAATTTCCAGATCACTTTCCAAACCAGAGTGCCCATATAATTCCGCACCAATCTGCAATGGCTCTCGTGTTTGTGTTATAGCCGATGGTACGGCATGCAACACACTATTGACATAACATAAGCGTGTTATCCCTTCAGAATTCAACAAATGCGCATCAATTCTAGCTGCCTGCGGGGTCATGTCTGCACGCAAGGCTAGCATACGTCCACTAAGCTGATCAATTACTTTAAACATTTTCAAATCCATATCTCTACCACTGCCACATAATAGTGACTCCACATACTCTAACAAAGGCGGGATCACCTGTTGATAGCCATGAACCAGGAATAAATCTATAATTTGACGACGCATTATTTCAATCTGTAATGCTTCTAAAGGTAATATGTCTTCAACATATTCTGGAAGTAACCAATTGCGCATACTGAAAAGCGACAAATATCGATATTGTAGGAAAAAGAATTAGATTAACTTACAGCAAGTAGCAGCATTAGCCCAACTAGCATTGAAGTTAATCCTATGAAACGTAATTGACTATCATTGATTTCAAGCAATCTTCTGAACATTTCACGCCACGTTTGGGGAGATAAGAAAGGTAGCATTCCCTCTAAAATTAGCATCAATGCAATTGCGATTAGAAAAGTTTCCCACATAATACTAATACCCCAGCTCAATCAATCTGTGATTGTGTGAAGAAATGGACACGAAAAAAGAGGTTCTGCCGCAATCGTTTATAGTTATAAATGCGATTCTCAGAACCTCTTTATGATAAATTACTGCAAAAGAACTATACAATCACTGAATATTACACCTAATTCATACGATACTAGTTAGCACTGTCAAAATAAATAGGCATTACTAACAAATAAATTACATGCCATCCAATCAACTTTAGGTTTTTTTACTATTTGCCAATAACTGGATTCTTCAAGTATTTGAAAAAATCTGAGCTTGGTTCAAGAACCATCATATCGTTTTTATTCTTAAATGATTGTTTATAGGCATCCATACTTCTCCAAAAAGCATAAAACTCGGAGTCTTTCTCGAAAGCTGCCGCATAAATTGCTGCAGCTTGACTATCCCCTTCACCCATTGTCTTTTGAGCTTCACGGTATGCTTCAGCGAGAATGACCTCCCGCTGCCTGTCTGCATCAGCACGGATTTTTTCAGATTCAGCAGCGCCCGTTGAGCGTAATTCATTTGCCACTCTTTTTCGTTCAGCTTCCATGCGACGATATACCGATTCGCTCACCTCTTGCGGTAAATCTACTCGTTTTAAGCGGACATCCACTACTTCAACCCCAATCGAACGAGCATCGTTATCTGCTTTCTGGCGCATAATTTCCATAATAATATCTCGTTCACCTGAAACCACGTCATGCACAGTACGATTACCAAACTCATCACGCAAACTAGCATTTATCGTTTGAGCTAAACGTGTTTGTGCAAGACCCTCATCTCCACGCACACTAATATAATATTGTTTAACATCAACGATACGCCACTTAACAAATAAATCCACTAAAACGTTTTTCTTTTCCGAAGTTATGAAACGTTCTGGCTCTTCGGTATTCATCGTTAAAATACGCTTTTCAAAATAGCGCACATTTTGTGCTATAGGGATTTTGAAATATAAACCAGGCTCAGTTTTAACATCAATAACTTCACCTAGTTGAAATAATATCGCTTGTTGCCGCTCATCTACGATATAAATTGCAGAGCTTCCCAGAAAAAAAATGACCATTAGGATGCCTGCAAGTACTGATGTAAAACTTTTCATCTATCTAATCTCCCGGTCACGACTACGAAAAGATTCACGTGTTCGAATGCTACTATTATCTTGCACTGACTCTTGTGATATAGGTTGTGTTACTACTGGTGAAGCAGGCACCGATCCTGTCACTTGAATTAATTTATCCAGCGGCAAATACAATAAATTGTTTCCGCCTTTCTGATCAACCATTATTTTACTTGTATTTGTAAGCACTTGCTGCATCATATCCAAATACAATCGCTCCCGTGTCACCTTAGGTGCTTTACTATATTCAACTAAAATCTGTTCAAAACGCTTGGCATCACCTTCTGCGCTCACGATTACACGTTGTCTGTATCCTTCAGATTCTTGAATTAACCGTGCCGCATTACCCACAGCTCTAGGTATTACGTCATTCGCATAAGCTTGACCTTCATTTTTTTGCCGTTCACGGTCTTGGCCAGCTTTTACGGCATCATCGAATGCTGCCTGCACCTGTTCGGGTGGTTGAGCATTTTGCATAGTAACTTTACTAATCAGAATACCTATTTCATAGCGATCCAAGATTTTCTGCATTAGTTGAGTTGCTTTAGCAGCTACTTGCTCACGCCCCTCATAAAGAACATAATCCATTTTACTTTTGCCAATAACTTGTCTAATGGCTGTTTCTGCGGCTTGAAGTACAGCATCGTCAGGATTTCTATTCTTGAAAAGAAAATTTTCAGGATGATTCAAAATATATTGAACTGCGAACTGAATATCGATGATATTTTCATCATCGGTAAGCATGAGTGACTCTCTCAAAACTTTACTTCTTACATTGTTCCGATAACCAATTTCTACAGTACGAACCTGGCTAACATTCACAATCTCAACCTTCTCAACAGGGTAAGGTAAATGCCAACGCAAACCGGCTGCGGATGTTTCTACATATTGACCAAAACGTAACACAACGCCACGATGTCCCTCATCAACTATATAAAAACCGCTTCCTAGCCATACTATAAGTAGCAAAACTAATATCAGAGTAATATTACTGCCACGATGGTGTGGTGGACCTTTATCACGTGATCCTTCATCACCGCCGCCACCTTTTTTTTGTCCAAACAAACTATTAATCTTTTTATTAACGTTGCGCAGCACATCATCAAGATCTGGTGGACCTGAATCACCTTTATTTTTCCCCCACTGAGGATCATTTAATCCCATAATTTTTATTCCCGTTTTTGTTCGTTTAAAAATTTTTAAACTGCAGTACTATTCCCAACTTTTCTTTGAATATCTATAGATCTTTCATACGACATTTTAGAGTTTTCTGAAATTAACTCACTCAGTGCCCGCTTTACAAATTCTATTCCTTCACCTGTTTTTGCACTTAAACGTATGCGCGTTATTTTACCATATTCATCCCGCACACACCCTTCTTCGCTGTAAAGCATATCCGTAAGATCAATCTTATTCATTATTAAAATTTGCGGAATGCTATCAGCCCCAATTTCTTTTAATGTCTTGTTAACTTCTTCAATTTGTTCTTCACGATTTGGGCTACTTGCATCTATCACGTGAAGAAGAATATCGGCTTGAATGGTTTCTTCAAGTGTTGCACAAAATGCAGCTACCAGAGTATGTGGCAAATCTCGAATAAATCCAACTGTGTCTGAAATAACAGCCGATTTACCTGGTTCTAGAAAAAGTTTCCGTGTTGTCGTATCCAGTGTAGCAAATAGTTGATCCGCAGCATAGGATTGTGCACGCGTTAATTTGTTAAATAATGTAGATTTCCCCGCATTTGTATAACCAACAATAGAGACTGATAACAAATTTGTACGTTGTCTGGATCGCCTTTGTATATTACGTTGACACTGCAAATTGAGAAGCTTTGCTTTAAGTAGCTTAACTCTATTTCTAATCAATCTCCGGTCGGTTTCCAGCTGAGTTTCACCCGGACCTCGCAAACCTATGCCACCCTTTTGCCTCTCTAGGTGTGTCCAACCTCTAACAAGCCGAGTTGCAAGATGTTCTAGTTGAGCTAATTCTACTTGTAGTTTACCTTCATAACTTCTGGCTCGTTGAGCAAAAATATCCAAAATCAAACTAGTACGATCAATAACACTACAATTCAAACGCAAGGACAAATTACGCTGCTGAGCAGGAGATAGATCATGATTAAATATTACCAGTGAAACTTTATTCTGAGTTACTGCATGCGCCAACTCATCAACTTTACCATTTCCAATATAAGTAGTCGGATCGGGCCGAGAACGCTTTCCTTCAATTATTGCCAAAACAAGCAGTTTAGCGCTAATTGCCAACTGTTGCAGTTCCTGTAAACGATCATCAGCGTTGCCATGACCAAAATCGAAGTTAACTAGGATAACCGCATTTACCTCTTTTGAAGTGCGCATAGTACCTAAAATATTATTCAGATATTATTATGCTCATGGTTTTCCACTGCCTCAATCTGCGGCATCGTAACAGCTCTTGCAGGCACTACTGTGGAAATTGCATGCTTATACACCATTTGCGTAACCGAATTCTTCAACAAAATTACATATTGATCAAAAGAATCAATTTGTCCTTGCAATTTGATACCATTTACCAAATATATAGATACTGGAATATGCTCTTTACGTAATAAATTCAGAAACGGATCTTGCAGTAATTGCCCCTTGTTACCCATAGGTAACTCCTTATTTTAATTATTGGTTATCGGAATAGTGACTCTACTTGATTTTCAAATGTAAATCTACATTAGTTTATGCCTGCACCGCAAGGCCTTATAGCAATTTTGATCATATCGATAATGCTTGACTCCAATTCCCATAATATTCTATTGGCATATCAGCCATCGGCATAGTATAAAAATTTCCCTGCCCCATGCAGCAGGGAAAAATGAACTACTACGTTTTACTAACTGAGATTCTTGCATAACTATGTTTCTGGAGTTTTTCCGTGTATAAGTTATTCATAAAATCAGACACTTGAAAATGCCAAGCTATCCAAAAAGCCAGTTATGCAGGGATCTCTAATTATTTGTTTTCGTTATGCCAAAAAAATCACAATTGAATTTCCGAAATCAGAAAGGTGTAGGTTTCGGAGTACTATTATTAGATGGTGGCAATATTGGCAATTTGAAGCTGGGCTGCTCACCAGTCAGAGTTTTCAAAAAAGCGACAATGCTATCAATTTCTTTTTTATCAAAATCACGATCCAATTGCAACTTACCCATTATTTTTACCGCTTCTTCCAGTGTTGTTACAGCGCCGTCATGAAAATACGGATAAGTTAATTCAATATTTCGTAGTGTAGGAACTTTAAAAACATTTAAATCAGTATCTTTACCAGTAACCGCCTTTCTACCTTCGATTTTGCTGGTTGTTTTATAAGGATGGTATACACCAAATTTTTGATATAAAGCTCCTCCCACAGCCGGTCCATTATGGCAGCCTGAGCAACCGCTGCTCTTGAATAATTCATATCCTTCCTGTTCCTGTTGATTTAATGCTTTTTTATCGCCTTCAAGCCACTTATCGAAACGAGACCCCGGTGTAACTAAGGTTTCCTCAAAAGCAGCAATAGCAGTTGTTACCCGATCAATATCAACCTGATCAGAGCCAAATGCTTTTTGAAAATACGAACGATATTGCGGAATTGACTGCAATACTTCAACTGCCGCTTTATGCGTTGAGGCCATTTCACCGGGATTTGCTATTGGCCCCCCTGCTTGTTCCTTTAAATCCTTAGCTCGTCCATCCCAAAATTGAGCCAAATTCATACCGGCATTTAAAACGGTCGGCGCGTTAATAGGTCCTTGTTGCCACGCATGGCCAATTGAAGTCGAAATATTATCTGTGCCTCCCATGCTTAAATTGTGACAAGAATTGCAAGAAATAAAACCGGATTTTGATAAGCGCGGATCGAAAAATAACATCTTACCTAACTCAACCAACTCAGCATTTTTTACTTCGACAGCTTTAATTGGCTGAATAGGTTCATTAGCTATAACGTTATTAGATATAGCTAATGTGCCAATCGCCAATAGTGATGTAAATAACACATATATTTTCATCGATATTCTCCCCAAAGTACGGCTGTAATGGCGCAGCCGAATACGCCTGATGAAACATTCGAAAGTGGAAATTTAGAAAGAGGTTTAGATAATCAGCTTAAAACGACTTTGCACTGACAAGCTATTTATTATTATTTCTACGACTAAATTATTCGTTCCCTTCTAACTGACTGACCATGACAATTCCCTTAGCATCTTTATCCAAAATATTTTTTTCATTGTATTGATAAGGATCAATTTTTAGCAAACGTGAAAGTTCGATTAATGCCTGTTTATAGACCTTGCGTTTAAATTCAACAACTGTATCCAATTCAACCCAGTATTGATTCCAGCGCCAAGCATCGAATTCGGGATGCGCACTCCTTCGCAGAGATACATCGCTATCTCTTCCAACCAAACGCAGTAAATACCATATCTGTTTTTGGCCTTTGTAATTTCCGCGCCATTCTCGTCTTATCCAACGCTCAGGCACTTCATATCGTAACCAATCGCGTGTACGTCCAACAATCTCTACATGATTGGGTCGCAATCCAATTTCTTCCGTTAATTCACGATACATAGCTTGCTCGGGGCTCTCACCTGATTTGATGCCACCTTGCGGGAATTGCCAAGAATTCTGTTTAATACGTTTACCCCAAAAAACCTCGTTCTTTGAATTCAGCAAAATAATACCAACATTGGGGCGATATCCATTACGGTCAATCATGAAAATTACCTATTTTGACCCATTAAATAGCATAAATTTTTTCATACTTTACGACAGATTAAAAGTATTTATAAAACGAAATAACGTTTTAATTATAACCGCCGCAGTCAGCTCGCCAAACAAATCTCTATTTAAATCCCTCTTTTGTCATAATTTGATAAATTCAGCGGTCGCCCGCCATTATTTCAAGGTAAAATCGCCTATCTTTAGTTTATTGTCGTAATGGGAATTGTTCATGCGTGTCTCGCAATTTTTTATTTCAACTCTCAAAGAAGCGCCTTCCGAAGCAGAGCTCATTAGTCACAAACTAATGTTGCGTGCTGGATTGATCAAACGTCTGGGCAGTGGATTGTATAGCTGGATGCCTCTTGGCTTGCGAATACTTCGCAAAGTAGAAAATATCGTGCGGGAGGAAATGAATAAAAGCGGCGCTATAGAGGTCCTAATGCCGGCCATACAGCCCGCGGAACTATGGCAAGAAACAGGAAGATGGGATGTGTTTGGGCCACAAATGCTTAAAATTAAAGATCGTCACGAACATGATTTTTGTTTCGGTCCTACACATGAAGAGATTATCACCGATATCGCACGCAGAGAAATCAAACGCTACCGCCAGTTACCCCTTAATTTTTATCAAATACAAACCAAATTCCGTGATGAAATTCGCCCTCGTTTTGGGGTAATGCGCGCTCGAGAGATAATAATGAAAGATGCTTATTCCTTTCATACTGACGAAAATAGCTTGATGCAAACTTATCAGCTCATGTTTGAAACCTATAGCCGGATCTTTATCCGTTTAGGATTGAAATTTCGTGCCGTAGCAGCGGATACTGGTGCAATAGGTGGCAGCGGTTCGCATGAATTCCATGTTTTAGCTGAATCTGGAGAAGATGCCATCGCCTTCTGCTCAAATTCCGATTATGCCGCCAACATTGAATTGGCTAGTTCGCTACTTCCAGAACAAAAGCGTGATAACCCGATAGATGTCATGCAAAAAATCGCTACACCTAATAAAAAAACCTGCGTGGAAGTAGCAGATTTTCTGGGTATTCCGCTGCATACGACCATAAAAACGCTAGCAGTAAAAACAAACGATAAATTATATTTGTTATTATTACGCGGCGACCATCAGCTAAACGAATTGAAAGTCAGGAAAATACCCTTCTTATCGGGATTTCAAATGGCAAGCGAAGCAGATATCTTAGAGGAGACAGGGACGGTACCTGGCTATATTGGTCCGGTTGGTCTAAATACCTGTGTTATCGCAGATCACGCCGTTGTTAACATGAGTAATTTTGTTTGTGGCGCAAATGAGGAAGGCTATCATCTAGCGCATGTAAATTTTAACCGCGATATTAAAATGCCCGACCATATTTTTGATATCAGAAATGTAGTTGCTGGCGATCACTCACCTGATGGTAAAGGAATCCTTGAAATTTGCCGGGGCATTGAAGTGGGTCACATTTTCCAATTGCGGAAAAAATACTCTGAAATTATGAAAGCAAGCTATCTTGATGAATCAGGCCGTCTGCAATATATGGAAA
>SSFV01000047.1 GCA_008015565.1 Nitrosomonas sp.
ATTTAAGCGTGTTATCACCCAACCCTCCACTTGCAACATAAAAATTAGTATCGGCTACTTGAATGACATCATCGCCATTGCCTGCCTGAAAAATATCTTGCCCACCACCGCCAATCAGCACATCGTTGCCGTCACCGGCTTCAAAGCGATCATCCGCGTCTGTTCCAGTCAATACATCATCTCTGTCGGTGCCGGAAATGACATTCATGCCCGTCATTTTATCGCTGCCAAAAATGACATAAGCCGCGCCGGTATAGCCGCCTCCGAAACTATGAAGATAAGTGTTGACCATCAGATCATCGAAACCATCGCCATTCACATCCCCCGCACCACTGACTGAAGAACCGGAAACATCACGCGCTCCCGCGCCGTCGAGACGCACGCCCTCACCCAACTCGAGATCTGTTACATTTATGGCAGCATCAAATCCCGATGTTCTGCCAAATATCACATAACTAGACCCTGCAGCTCCCCCATTTGAATCAGCAGAAGGAGCGCCGATAATCAAATCATCGGTACCATCCCCATTCACATCGCCAGCTCCACTTACTGAACGTCCAAAACCACCAGAGCCATCGAGGCGGAAACCATTCATACCATTCAAACTGGACAAGTCCAGGATCGCATCGAATCCTGATGTTTTGCCAAATACAACGTAACTCTCACGGAATTTATTACCATTTGAATCGCTTCTGTAAGCGCCCACTATCACATCGCCGATACCATCGCCATTGATATCGCCAGCTTTGTTTACAAGTCCGAATCGGATGATTGATTGATCATTTCCGGTTTTACCATCTAGCCTGAAACCATTACTGCCATCGAGATCCGATAGATCAAATGTTGCCGAAAAACCCGAGGCTTTGCCAAATACAACATAATTGGAACCAGAATCGATGCCATTCGCATCTGCTCCTGGCGCACTAATCGATACATCATCGAAGCCATCGCCATTGACATCATCCGCCGAGCCAACCACACTTCCTGAAGAATCTGATGCCGTCGCGCCATCCAAGCGAAATCCATTATTGCCATCGAGATTCGCCAAATTAATGCGCGCATCGAATCCCGAAGTCTTGCCAAACACCACATAACTGGAACCTGAATTATCACCATTCGGATCGGCCCTCGGCGCGCCAACGATCACATCGTCTAAGCCATCGCCATTCACATCTCCGGCATTACTGACTCGCCCCGCCAAATCTCCAATTGAAGCACCTTCCAGGACGAATCCATCCGTACCGTTCAACTGCTCACCTTCTATCAATCCACTGAAGCCGGAAGCTTTGCCGAATACTACATAGCTAGCACCTTCCGGATAATGATAATTTTCTCCGCCAAGAGGCGCACCGACGATCAAGTCATCATAACCGTCACCATTGATGTCGCCACCTCCGCTTATCGATGCACCCGTCGATCCATCTAGATCTCCTTTGAAATGAAATCCATTGCTGCCATCGAGCCTGCGAACATCAAACGTTGGCTCAAAACCTGAAGCCTTGCCAAACACAACATAGGCAGAACCATTGAAATAATCGAATTGACCTGACCCCGGAGAGCCGACAACTATATCGCCGAACCCGTCACCATTCAGATCTCCGGCATTGCTCACCTGAACTCCACTACCATATTCGTCTAAATTTTGTATGCGAAAACCATCACTGCCATCCAAACTAGCTAAATTGATCACTGGAATACTCATATTTACATCTCCTGAGAGAAACGAAACGCTGAACTTATTCATGACGTAGAAAAAAGGCATCAAGCATTTTTTCACTTTTGAATCAATTTCTGTATGCTACACCGAATCTTTATCGCTCACAATTCAATCATTTTTCTTTAAATAACATTATCTTAATAAATGTTAATCTTGAAAATTTGTGGAACGTTATTTTAATTTTATACCCCCAAAAAAAGGCCTGCCAGATTCAACTGGCAGGCCTTTTTATTGAAATAATGTGATGCTTAAGGAAATTAATTATTTTTTCTTGGCGTCTTTCGCGCTTCCGCTCGCATCACCCGCATTATTGAGTTTTTCTTCGATAACAGCAGCAGGTATCATGCCGCCGACAATCGAACCATCGGCAAAAATCAAGGTGGGCGTACCGGATACTTTGTTTTCGCGGCCGGATTTCAGCAATACCTCCAGCGGCGTTTCACAATCCTTACCGTCAGGTGCAATACCCCTCAACATAAAATCATCCCACGCTTTGATTTGATTACCCGAACACCAGATTTTCTTGGATAACTCCATCGAGCCGTTAAGCACCGGGTAAAGCAGGGTATAAATGGTTACATTGGTAATATTCAATAATTCCTTTTCCAATTGCTTGCAGTAAGGGCAGTTGGGGTCGGTAAAAACCGCCATGTGGCGTTTACCGTCGCCTTTGACGATTTTAATCGCCGATTGCAAGGGCAGGGAATCCAGCGGAACACGGCGCGCTGCCTTGAGCTCTTGCACTCGCTCTTGCGTCATGCTGGTGCGGGTTTTGGTATCGACCACATGGCCAAAGAAAAAATAATTTGCTTTATCGTCGGAATAAAAAACCTCATCGCCGACAACGACTTCATACAGTCCTAAATTGGGCAATTTTTTCAGGCTATCGATTTTATGACCTTCGAAATGATCCTGCACGGCTTTTCTGATAGCTTTTTCATCGGCCAAAACCGCCGCAGAAAAGAAACCGAATACCAATATTGAAAGAATAAGTTTAAAGCGTTTAGTCATGACGACTCCAGTTTTAAAAAAATCAGATTTAATTTAGCGCATGCTGCATCAATTGGTTCTTAATCAATGGCAAGCGGTTGGTTATTTCAAGCCCTAAATTCCGCAAACGCACCAAAGTAGGATTGGAATTGTTGAACAGTTTCTGCAAGCCATCCGTTACCAGTTCCAAAGCCAGGATATCTTCCTTACGCGCCAGTTCGTAACGCCGCAACAACAGCCAATGCCCGCAATCCGTTTGCATACCGCGCGCATTAAGAATTGCAGCCAGTTCGCGCGCATCGCGCAATCCCAAGTTAACACCCTGGCCCGCTAACGGATGAATACCGTGCGCGGCATCGCCAATTAGAACCAATCGCGGTTTAACTAACTGGTTGACATGCACGAAATTGAGCGGAAAACCTACCGGCGGTGTAATCAGTTGCATCGATCCCAAAGCACTAGAACTTGCTTCCTCCACTTGCCGGCACAATTCCTCAGCGGTCAAGCCGCGCAATACATCCGCCTTCTCTTCACTGGCAGACCATACCATCGAAACCCGCTTATCCGGCAGTGGCAGCAACGCCAATACGCCATCGCGCCTGAACCATTGATAAGCAATATGACGATGCGCCAGTTCCACGCCAAAATTGGCAACCACACCCACCTGACGGTACGCATGCCGCGACACCTCGATGTTAGCTTGATTGCGTACCCACGAATTGACACCGTCGGCACCGACTACCAATGAAGTTTTAAGCAATCTGCCATCTTCCAATTGCACTTCCGCATGGGATTCCTGCCAATCGATCGAAGCGCATTTTGCCGGACAAATTACTTGCACGTTTTCATTGGCAGATTTCAACACTTCCCATATAGCCGCCTGCAACTGGCGATTTTCAGCAATAAAAGCCAATTCCGGTACACCCACTTCATAAGCACTGAAGTTAATATGCGCACAATTATCGTCGCCAAATACAGCCATTTCATGCACCGGTGTCACGCGCTCGCTTGCCAATAGCTGCCATGCTCCCAGTTTCTGCAGAAAAGCCGCACTACCCGGACTTATTGCATAAACCCGGCTATCCCAGCTCTCATCGTACGGCACTGGCGCAGATTCGTGAGGCTCTATCAACGCCACTTTCAGGCCGCTATCTTTCAACGCAGCAACCAGACTTGCACCGACAAGCCCGCCACCAATCACGATAATATCGAATTTCATACCGCCGATTATACAGCCGCTTTGTGACATGCGGGTAATTCAAACTGCATCATTACACCCCCCCAAAACCATCGATGTACGCTGAATCGGCTAATTTTACGCTTTTAGCTTAGCTAACTCGTTTTCCGGGTATATCTGGAAAAGCCCAATATAGCAAATACAATCCCATGAAAATACGCATAAATGCTTGTCATGCCACATTTTTGAACTTGACAAGCTATCCTTGCCAAAGGCAAAATGCGCCTCTTGCAATCAAGCACATGGCGAATTAGCTCAGTGGTTAGAGCAGCGGAATCATAATCCGTTGGTCCGGGGTTCAAATCCCTGATTCGCCACCAATAAAACAAGGTGTTAGATTAATCCCTAACTGCATTTTCTTTCTTATGTGACAAAATTGTGTCATCAAAGACAAGAAAGTTTGAAACCAACTCAGCATGTTGCAGAGTTGCGGTTTCGATAGGTGTGCATATCTGTCAAACCAGACATCAATACCGACTTGTTCCAGCTCATCTCGAATTAACAACACGGTAGAGCGATCTTCACTGACATAACTGAGAAAATCGCACCAGACTGCATTGTGTCAACTTCGTTGGCGGGTTGATCAGATACATTTTTAATTGGCTGCATGTTC
Source organism: Nitrosomonas sp. (assembly GCA_008015565.1). Lineage (GTDB taxonomy): Bacteria > Pseudomonadota > Gammaproteobacteria > Burkholderiales > Nitrosomonadaceae > Nitrosomonas. The sequence continues at coordinate 4,558 of SSFV01000047.1, forward strand.
AGATGTAACTCGATCCCGCGGCGATGCAATTCATCGACAAATTCAATCGAGTTGGTTGGAAATACCAGGGTGCGTTTACTGAAATGCTGCAGAAAATCGATAAGATTCTTTTTCTGCTGCAACTGATCAGCTACTAGAAAATCTGTTTTGCCCGTAGAAATAACCAGTCTCTCTATTACCACAAAGTGCACACTCATCAAGGCAAAATGTGTTGTGGACGCACCCCGATGCAAATTTTGATTGAAGCAAAGGAGGTATGGGACGATAAAATCACAACATCGAATACTGCATCTGATCTAACGATACATCGTCAAATCGGGAAACTGTAAGATCAGGTAGCGATTACTACACTTGATGAGTTTGAAAAGCCATTACTTTTTAATCTCGGCGACGTCAGTGGTTATTCCATAAACGGAACTAGGTATTATTTCTTCTTCTGGTATTTCGGATACGGCCTTTTTCTCATATACGTGAATTTTGAGCTTTACTTCACTGCACTTTTGTCCCTCACTTCGCAATTTCTTGAGCACCGATATGCTGTGAACATTTTTCAGATCTAGGATTTTTGATAACGATGTTTGGAGTTCCTTACTGCCAGCCCTCCTCATTAGTTCAAGCAACTCTTCAAGTATATCGCGTTCAGAACGAATCTTCTCTGGCATGTTTTTAGAAATTCTGACTAATTGTTTTTCCAAATCGGGCCAATATTTTTCAAATGCTTTTTCAACTCTTTCTTTTGCTAGCTTGCTCATTGTTGCTTCATGAATCTTCATCACTAATTTAAGTGTCCCTTCTCTATCGGTATCGACCCCCTGAAATTGTGAAAGTGGCGGGCCGACATCTGTATCTTTTAGTCCAAATCTGTATGGCACAACGCTAGATTCCTCAATTGCCTTGGAAAGTGCTCCGGCTTCGAAGATCAACCACCCTGAGTTAAGATTGTCCGGCGTTAAACAAAGGATACCAAATTGTGTACTGTTAAGCTGTGTCGCAAGCTCATGGTTCCACCTTGCTCCAGGGGTGATATCTTGCTCGGACATCCATATATCGAGACTCTGAATTACATCGCGCAGCCATCCAGTTAATGCCGTTGCTACTTGCTTACGGCGTGGGCCAGACCAGCTTACAAATACATCTGCCATTAGGAGCTTCCCAATTTATTAGGGTAAATTGATTTTAATGCAATCAACTATACTAAAAAAAACAATAGCAAGCTACATGTTTAATAGAATTCACGTAGCTGAAATCGTATAGCTAATAATAGAATTTACCAGAGAGCAAAATCATAGAGCAGATTGTGACAAATATATGTAATTTATTGAAATAACTGATATAAATCAGAGTTGACTGTGACTGACTTTGAGTGTGGCAAGCATTGCGAGTGGCTGTTTAATAAATATTATTAATTTAATAATGCGGAATCATAATCCGTTGCGGGGTTCAAATCCCTGATTCGCCACCAATACATGTAACGCGATTGAATGAAGAACCTCGCCCGCGGATATCTCGAACCATAACAAAGCCAACCGCCTATCACCATGCAAATGATGATACTGCCTGCTGGTTTTACTTTTTACATAATCAGTTACGAGCAATAGTACTGGAGAGATACACTTTAGTCCTGAACTCCCCACACCCCAAAGCTGTTGTTAGCATGAGCACATAAGTGAAATATCTCTCGGACTAAGATGCTTCTGATCACCGTTACCTGCTTTGAAATGCTGCTGCTCGAAATTGATTGCACCAGAAAATTCAGCAATTGAAAAACCACGTCAATAGCGATCATAACCTCTCATAATGGTGAGAAAAATCACAGATGAGATGTAATTATGTATTGCATAATACATAATGAAATAACTAAAATTTAATTGCAGCACCAATAACTTTGGTGCGCTGAGTAAATAACCTAATTTTCGAGCAAGCACTAATCGAGGAATATAAATTCTATGATTGGACAGTCGCAAGCTTTTCTGGAAACACTGCAGGTTGTTGAAAAAATTGCCCATTGCGAAGCACCTGTTTTGATTGAAGGCGAAACAGGCACCGGAAAAGAATTGATAGCACGGGCAATTCATTATGGCAGTTGCCGTCAAAAATATCCTTTCGTTCCTGTTAATTGCGGCGCAATACCTGATTTATTGGTTGAAAATGAATTATTCGGTCATAAGCGCGGCGCCTATACCGACGCACAATCGGATAATCCCGGACTTATTTCACAAGCACAACACGGCACGCTTTTTCTTGATGAAATCGATGCATTAACACCTAAGGCGCAAGTTACCTTACTCAGATTCTTACAGGATCAATTGTACCGGCCATTGGGTGCGAACGGAACACAAGCGGCGAATGTTCGAATTGTTGTTGCCAGTAATACGGATTTAACTACACTAGCTGAGCAAGGCGCTTTTCGCATGGATCTGTTATTTCGCATCAAAATTATGCATCTTAAGCTACCCGCATTACGTCAACGTAAAGGAGATGCTGTATTGCTAGCGGATCACTTCTTGGAAACAAGTGCAAAACGTTATGGCCGCGGTGAAAAGAAATTACATCCTGAGACGATTGATTGGTTTAGTCGGTATCAATGGCCGGGTAATATTCGCGAGCTGGAAAATATGATTTACCGGGAATATTTGCTTGCTGAAACTGCTTTGATTAATATCAAGTCACCGGTAATGGACTTAACAGATCGCCGTAAGGGTGTTGACCGCCGTAAAACCAGCCTGATGAATATGAAATTCAATGAAGCGAAAAAACATGTGGTAGCAAGTTTTGAGCAAAGCTACTTGACTGAGGCTTTGCTGAAAGCACATGGCAATGTAACCATGGCAGCAAAACTAGTTGGCAAGGAAAGGCGCGCATTTGGCAAGTTACTAAAAAAACATGGAATGGATAAAAAACTAATTACCAGCCATTACTCGCTTTTATGACATTTCAAACCGATTTAAATCGGCACCGTATTATCTCTTAATTTCCTCTCTCCCGGCTTTATTGATCGGCATCACATATTGATGAATCCCTAAACTTCAATCTCAACATATCAAATATCGGGTCAAAACAAACCCAATCAGAGACTCCAGCAACAACATTCGCAATCAATTGTTTTACCGAACAAATATGAAATCAATTTCTATTATCCGGGTAATAATTAACCCAATCATTAATTATTATTTATAGATATTAATATCTAATAATCAGATAGTTATACTATTATAAATTATTGGCATATTAGTTGCTGTATTTAATAAAGCATATCAGCTTGATTGAAATTACTGGCTGACGAAGCGGAGGAATCGTGATTAATGGAAACGGATGAGTCATCTAACGCCAATATACGCAAAGAAATTTTGCAATATATGCAAACACATCCGGATGCTGCGGATTCACTCAATGGCATTGTTAATTGGTGGCTATCCAACAAATACAATGCTGAGGATATGAAGAAAGTTGAATACGTCCTTGAGCAATTGATTAATGATGGATTAGTTAAAAAAGTGGCCCTGATTGACAAAACAATTATTTATAAGCGTTGTAAGAAGAAATTGATTTAACGGGTGTTCAGCTAAAACCGGACAATGTGCTGAGCTAGATAAGGAATCGTTAATACACATCAAGTAATCAAGCTAATTGTTCAATAAGTATCTCGAACAAGTGAAAAGGAGATTTAAAAATGCCAGTTGCGGTGAGTTATCCGGGTGTTTATATCGAAGAGATTCCGAGCGGGGTTCGAACTATTACAGGGGTTGCCACTTCCATTACTGCGTTTATCGGGCGGGCTCAACGAGGGCCTACCGATAAGGCTGTCATGATTAATAGCTATGCTGAATTTGAGCGAATTTTCGGAGGACTTTGGTTAGAAAGTACGGTTGGATATGCAGTTCGTGATTTTTATTTAAATGGTGGAAGTCAAGCGATTATCGTCAGGTTGTTTCATCCATTGTTCCAGGAAACTGAGCGAGAAAGCGTGGAAAGTACGGCAAATGAAGTTGCGACTGAGGCTAAATCAGCTGCAACTGGCGCTGCTGCAAAGACGGCAGCTAATACAAAAAGAGATGACATCGTTGATAACGAAGAAAATACTGAGGCAATAAAGCAAGCAGCCAGGAAGGTTGCTGAACTTATAGGAAAGTTACCAGATAATGCTAAAAAAGAAGACGTAATTAAAGCTGCAGACATTGCGGTAACAAAAGCTTCCGCGTCAAGCAAGGCAAAGCTGGAAATTGGCAATATCAAACTTGTAGCAGCATCTGAAGGTGCATGGAGCGCCAATCTGAGAGTCATGATTGATTGTGACAATATTCCGGCTACAGCCGATTTATTTAATTTGACTGTAGTAAACACATCAGGCGGCACTTCCGAGCGTTTTCTCAATCTTTCGATTGATCAAAATAGCGTACGGCGAATTGATCGAATACTGGGGTCAGCTGACAACAAAATCATCGGCGAATCAACTTTAGTTAAATGGGACGGAGGTGATTGGCCACCAGCAAATCTTCCGGATCTCACAGGAATCAAGAGTAAAGTTGCAGCACTGTCAGCTGCTATTGATGCTCTTAATAAAGATCCGTCCGATACGGCAAAACAAGCAGCGGTTAAAAGTGCTCAAGATGCTGCATGGCCGCTAACTTTGGATACCGTCACATTAGAAGAAAAGAAATACAACAGGGCAAAGGCGAAACTTGAGACAATCCAAAATGCGGGAGGAACAGTATCAGATGAAATAAATGCTGAAAAAGAAGCTAAGGCCGCTCTCGAGACCACAAAACAGCATCGGATAGATTCGGTTTCGGATGGCCTAGAACTAACCATTAATGATTTTCTTCCATTACAGAGTAAGATTGAGAAAAAAGGCATGCATGCGTTAGAACAGGCTGACCTGTTTAATATTTTATGCATCCCGCCTTATAGGAATCAAAGTAAAGATGTTGATAAAAATCTATTGGCGGAGGCAGAAACTTACTGCACAGAGCGACGCGCCTTATTAATCGTTGATCCTCATAGCTCCTGGAATTCAAAGACTAAAGCAAAAGATGATTTCAGTAAGGAAGAAGATAGTTATCCAGGTATTCCGAGTAAAAATGCAGCTTTATTTTTCCCTCGTCTAAAACAACCCAATCCACTACGCGACAATCAAATTGAAGAATTTGTACCTTGCGGTGCGGTTGCCGGCATCTTCGCTAGAACAGATAATCAGCGTGGCGTTTGGAAAGCGCCTGCAGGGATTGAGGCAACATTAGCAGGTGTTCCACAATTAAGTGTTAATCTCACCGATGCGGAAAATGGCGAGCTTAACCCACTCGGCATCAATTGTTTGAGAGCATTTCCCATTATTGGGCGTGTTGTTTGGGGCTCCCGCACCCTTCGCGGTGCAGATCAATTAGCCGATGAATGGAAATACATTCCCGTTCGCCGTACTGCTTTATTCATCGAAGAGAGTCTTTACCGGGGCACAAAATGGGTTGTGTTTGAGCCCAATGACGAGCCGCTTTGGGCGCAAATCCGCCTGAATATCGGCGCGTTTCTGCACAATCTATGCCGTCAGGGCGCCTTTCAAGGCAGTAGGCCAAGATAAGCTTATTTCGATTCATCGGCTAATTGATCTGCACCGCGAAGGGTGCGGGAGCCCCAAACAACACGCCC
>SSFV01000052.1 GCA_008015565.1 Nitrosomonas sp.
ATACGTGGCTATCCAATGGAGATGGTACCTTTACGGTAGGAACCTTCAGTCCGTGGTCAGGGTATAGCATTCCGAATGGACTGTGGCTACCTGGAGATATAAACGGGGATGGCAAGACGGATATAGTGCATGCGGTACAAGGAAGCGACTATGTGCATACGTGGCTATCCAATGGAGATGGTACCTTTACGGTAGGAACCTTCAGTCCGTGGTCAGGGTATAGCATTCCGAATGGATTGTGGTTACCTGGGGATATAAACGGGGACGGAAGGACGGATATAGTGCATGCGGTTCAAGAAAGTGACTATGTCCATGCATGGATAGCAAAGTAGTAAATAGACATGAACAGGTATTTTAAGAAATGCGTTAAATTTTCTGGTTCAGGTCTAGCCGTATAAGGCGCATGAAAAAAGTGAGCGTTACCAAGGTTGACAGGAGTGTTGCACGCTTAATCAAATCTAAAACCAGGTAACGCTCATCCGGTTGGAATTCAATTCCATGGTTAACATGAAATTGGATTGCTTAACTTGGGAGAAGATTACCAAAGTATTTCAAAGCCTGGAAGATAGTGGGGGGGGCGGTAGCAACAAATCTATTGTGAAAAATCTTGGCGGGGATTTTTCAGGAGCGGTTAAATAGGTTGATGACGCCATCCAAACCGACATGATTGATTGAAAAGGTTGCATGTTCTTTTACAATAGCCTTGGCATGATAAGCAATGCTAATTCCGGCTCCGGCCAGCATATCCAGGTCGTTGGCGCCATCTCCAATTGCAATGATGTGCTCACGTTGAATTCCTAATTCTTCACGGATTTGATTCAAAATTTGTGCTTTTCCTTGCCTGCCAATGATTTCTCCTACGACCTTTCCCGTTAGCCGGTCATTTTTGATTTCCAGTACGTTGGCGGCAGCGTAATCGAATTTCAACTTCGCTTTAATTCGCTCTGTAAAGAATGTAAAACCGCCTGATATGACCATTGTCTTCAGTCCAGATTTTTGTGCCTTGCTCAACATTTTTTCCGCACCTGGATTGAGTTTGACGCGTTCATCATAGACCTGTTGCAGCGCATCGACATGAAGCTCTTGTAATAGCGCGGTTCGGCGTGTGAGGCTTTCCTCAAAACTAATTTCACCTCGCATGGCTTGCTGTGTAATGGTTGCGACTTCCGCTTTAATATGATGCATATCGGCGATTTCATCTATGGATTCGATCGCTAAGAGCGTTGAATCCATGTCCATTGCGATAAGCTTGAAATCGGAAAGCTTACTTGCGGGATCGACATAAGCAAAGTCGAGTGCTACTTCATCGCAATATGCGGCGATATCGTTTGTAAGTTCAGCATTTGTCAAACGGAAAGCTTGGCCAGTTATTCGTTCAATGCCACTTGCTTGTGAGAGTTTTGCCAAAGCGCGCAAGTCGCTGTTAGCAATTTCTAGTCCTTGAATAATTAGATTCATTGATTGGCTTTACTGTAACTGCTTGATATTTTAGAAATGATAAGGGTTTTAAGGCTGCCATTCGATAATCCGGTTACGGCCGGCATGTTTAGCTGTGTATAGCGCTGAATCTGCTGCTTTAACCATATCCAGCGGCGCATGAAAATGGGTTGCTCCTTCTTCATTTGAAGCGACACCAATGGACGCTGTAATATGAATGGCATAATGATCGTCAAGCTTAAATTCAATAGCCGCAATGGCGTCTTTCAGACGGGAGATGATGTTTCTTGAGGCAGCAAGTGTGGTACCGGGCAGTATTAGTGCAAATTCCTCTCCGCCATAACGGCTCAGTGTGTCATCTTGGCGAATTTGATCGTAAATCGTGCTAACCACAGTTACCAGCAGTGAATCACCGGCGAGATGTCCGTGCGTATCGTTGACTTGTTTAAAATGATCGAGATCAATGATTGCAATGGTTAAGGGTAAATGATATTGCGCGGAAAGATGAAACTCACGCCGGAGTGTTTCGTCGAAATATATCCGGTTGTGAGCGCCCGTTAGTCCATCGCGTTGTGATTTTTCTTCCAGTTCTTTCGTTCTTGCCAAATTATGCATCATCAGCAATTCTTTCGCTGTGGCCATAATTTCTGCAGCTTCGAAGGAATTGTGAATTTTGATGTCGAATAGCTCTTCGACTGGTTTCAATCCTGTTTCCATAAGCTTAATGACGTCAACCAAGGTTTCGTCGTCAACTCCAAGCCAGTCATACGCTGCTTTCGTCAAGATGGTCAGTTTTCCGCTATCTTTTGGAGAAAGCAGATAATCGGCTAAGTAGCGGGATACGGCTACACAAGATTGTAACGTAGGCCCTAAATCTTTAGGGCCCGGTTGGCTATGGCTGGCAATGCAGGAGAGCGCAACGTAATCCGGAATATGCCATTTTTGTAGTAAGGCATAACCTAATTCATCGTGTCCGGATCCAAACACTTCGCGTTCGGTTTTGAGCAATAAATCGTGATCTGCAATTGATGAATAGACCTTGTTGTATTCTTCAGACACTATAGCTGAAAAAGCTAATATCCCGATTTCTTGTATCAATCCAGCAAGAAATAAATCATCCAGGAAACTTAAGCCAAGTTTTTCTCCAAGTGCCCGGCAAGCCAAAGCGGATGTAATCGACCGGCGCCAAAAAATATTGTTATCGAAAGCAGCCAGACTGTTTGATGCCGAATTTTTCATCAGTGAATTGGCCAGCGTAAAAGACAATGCAATGACGATAACCGAATGCGTGCCGAGAATACTTACTGCCTGGCGGATATTGGTTGCGACGCGGCGGGATTTATATAGCGGCGCATTCGCGGTCTTGAGTAATTTTGCCGCCAAAACAGGATCCAATGAAATATACTGGCAGACGGCGCCAATATCGGCGTCAGGATCATTGGCTAATTCAATGATTTTCAGTGCTACAGCAGGAAGGCTTGGAAGTGTCGTGCAAAAATTAAGACGTGATTTTAATTTATCATCAAGCACTTAACAATCCTTGTTGGTTGAATGGTATTGATATGATATTGAATAATTGAATGATTGTTTACTATTATATTACAAAGGCTGCGCGGCGATTTGATTTAAAGGCATTCATTTGTCTTTTTTTGATAAGTGTAATGTTATGCTAATTATTTAAAACAAAATTGCTGAGCTTATTTCATACAGCATGGTTAGAGAATACAACGGTACGTTAATAGATTAATTCAATGCTTAAAAAACGAAATCTGATGAAGAGGAGCGTGATGTGGATTTTGAAATAAAAATAGGAACCCCGGAAAAACAACGCGGGGCTTGCGCTGTCGTAGGTGTTTTTGAATCAAGAAAATTATCCGATTCGGCCAAAATTCTGGACAAGATTACCAACGGTTACATCAAAAATGTCCTGGCACTCGGCGATATGGATGGGAAAGCCAATACATCGTTGTTATTGCATAAGGTACCGGAGACTCAATTCAAGCGGATTCTATTAATCGGTTTGGGTAAAGAGCAGGAATTCAAAGAAAAGTCATTTGTAGCTGCCATGAACACCGTGATGCGCAGTCTGCAAAAAACAGCAACTACCGACGTTACATTGTATTTATCCGATTTTTCTGTCAAGCAGCGGCCCAACGAATGGAAAATTGTGCAAACAGTCATAGCTGCAATTAATAGCAGCTACCGGTTTAATCAATTGAAAAGTAAACCCGAAAATGATCAAGGCAATTTGCGCAAAGTCGTTTTGTGCATCAGTGATCAAGCTGAGTTAGCCATCTGCAAAACGGCTATGCAGCAGGGTATAGCCATTGCAAATGGTATGAATTTGACGAAAGATTTAGGCAATCTCGCAGCTAATATTTGCACGCCTACGTATCTTGCCAAGCAGGCCAAGGATCTCGCCAAAACCCATAAAATGAAAGCATCCGTTTTAGAAGAAAAAGATATGGAGAAACTGGGTATGGGTGCGCTATTGGCTGTAGCTCAGGGCAGCGAGCAGCCAGCGAAGTTGATCGTGCTGGAATACCATGGTTCCGATAAAAAGGAAGATCCCATTGTATTGGTAGGCAAAGGCGTAACCTTCGATACGGGCGGTATTTCGATCAAACCGGCGGCTGAAATGGATGAAATGAAATTTGACATGAGCGGTGCAGCAAGCGTCTTAGGGACACTGCATGCCGTTGCTGAAATGAAACTGCCGGTCAATGTGGTAGGCATCATTCCGGCAACAGAGAATATGCCGAGCGGAAAAGCCACGAAGCCTGGAGATGTGGTAACCAGTATGTCCGGTCAAACTATTGAAATTCTTAATACCGATGCGGAAGGACGGCTTATTTTGTGCGATGCCCTAACCTACGCGGAGCGCTATAAGCCGAAAGCTGTGATCGATATTGCAACTTTGACGGGTGCTTGTGTTATAGCGCTGGGAAATTTTACGACGGGTGTAATGAGTAATGACGAAGAATTGACTGCGCAATTGCTGTCTGCCGGTGAGCAGATTGGCGATCGAGCCTGGCAATTACCTTTGTGGGATGAATACCAGGACTTATTGAAAAGTAATTTTGCCGATATCGCGAATATTGGCGGGCGTGCCGCTGGAACGATCACTGCTGCTTGTTTTCTATCGCGCTTTACCAAAAAATATCACTGGGCTCATTTGGATATTGCTGGAACAGCCTGGAAATCGGGGCAGGAGAAAGGCTCGACCGGACGCCCCGTGCCGCTTCTAACGCAATATTTGATTGCACAAGCTAAAGTTGCCCAGTAGTGTAATGAGCGGGCAGTCAGCAGTTAAAGTTGACAGTAGCGCGAGCAGCATCGAGATGTGATGACTCGGATTTATTTTTATTCTGGAAGTGCAAATAAGCTTCAAACTGTTTGCCGTCTTTGTGCAAAAGCCGTGCAACAGGAAATGAAAGTAATGATTTACGCACCTGATAAGGCGTTACTGGAACAGGTAGACGAGCTGTTGTGGACGTTTTCTGCCACAAGCTTTATCCCGCATTGCAGTTGTGATGCTGAGCAACAATTGATGAATATGACGCCGGTTGTGCTGGGTGATCGAATACAACCGGATGATTATTTCGATGTCTTATTGAATTTACATGATCAGACTCCACCCTCGATCGATCAATTTGAAAGAATTATCGAAGTCGCAAGTGTTACGCATGAGGATAAGCTCGCCGCTCGTGAACGTTACCGCTTTTATAAGAACGGCGGTTATGCAATACAGCATTACGAATTAGATGAATAAACAAGCAAGACGATAGTAATTTTTCTGCTATGGATGAAGATAAACCCCCTGAGACCGATTATGATGACGCCGAGATATTGTATAAATTCAATAAGTTATTGAATAAATATCAGAACCAGGGTGGCTTGACCCAAAGAATCAACTCAGTGTCCGATACTCTGGTACGCGCTGCTGGTGCGGTAGTAGAAACGGGAGCGGATAAAATACCGACTTTAACCGACGTCGTGATACTTCATCCATCATTAATACACCCGCAACCAAAACGGCTGAGGTCGATACAACAAATTCTGGATGCGGCACTTCTGGATGCGCAAATCGAAATGAGCGTGGAAGATAGAAAGGCATTGGCGAATGCATTGGAGTTACGTATGGTTCGCTATGATGGCTTAAGTTCAACAAACTCCTAGCAGGCAACCTTATTCGGCACAAGATAATCCTTTGCAAAAATTGCAAAATGATTGATTTCATGCCGGACGCGACAAGAAGCCATCCGTTATAATAGTTTTCACTATTTTTATCATTCAATTCATTCATAAATTTCATGGAACTCGAGAAAAGTTTTGATCCCAAGCGTATTGAGGATCATTGGTATGCCATCTGGGAATCAAACGGTTATTTCAAACCAGCCGCTGCAAAAGATCAGCCATCTTATTGCATCATGCTGCCACCGCCTAATGTGACGGGAACTTTGCATATGGGACATGCTTTTCAGCACACTTTGATGGATGCATTAACCCGTTATCACCGCATGCTGGGCGATAATACATTGTGGCAGCCGGGTACCGATCATGCCGGGATCGCCACGCAGATTGTCGTGGAACGTCAATTGGATCAACAGCATATCGATCGCCGTGAATTGGGCCGGGAAGCATTTCTGCAGCGCGTATGGCAGTGGAAGGAAGAGTCAGGCTCAACGATTACGCGGCAAATGCGGCGGCTGGGTAGTTCTTGTGACTGGACACGTGAGCGTTTCACCATGGATGACGCTTTATCGCGTGCAGTTACGGAGGTTTTTGTCCGGCTTTATCGTGATGGACTTATTTACCGCGGTAAGCGTCTGGTTAATTGGGATCCTGTGTTACAAACCGCGGTTTCAGATCTGGAAGTGGTGTCCACAGAAGAAAATGGCTCATTATGGCACATTCGCTATCCCCTTGAACAAGCGGATGGCAGCGCACTACAGCAAGCCGAAGCATTGATCGTGGCAACTACCCGGCCTGAAACTATGCTCGGAGACGTGGCGGTGGCCGTTCATCCCGACGATACACGTTACCGTCATTTGATCGGCCGTCATGTGCGCTTGCCGTTGTGCGAGCGCACCATTCCGATTATTGGCGATACGTATGTCGACCGGGAATTTGGCACGGGTTGTGTGAAAATCACGCCGGCGCACGATTTCAACGACTATCAGGTAGGGCAGCGGCATCATTTGGTGCCCATCAATATTTTTACCTTAGATGGAAAAATCAATGACTTGGCGCCCGTTGATTATCAAGGTATGGATCGTTTCGATGCCCGGAAAAGAATCGTTGCCGATCTAGAGAAACAAGGTTTTCTGGTGGAAACCAAAGCACACAAACTTATGGCGCCACGTGGTGACCGGACCAACACTATCATTGAACCGATGCTGACCGATCAATGGTATGTCGCGATGGGGGATATGGCAAAACGTGGTCTGGAAGTCGTTGCGAATGGAAAAGTTACATTCACACCCGATAATTGGACGCATGTCTATAACCAATGGCTGGAAAATATTCAGGATTGGTGTATTTCACGCCAATTGTGGTGGGGGCATCGCATTCCTGCTTGGTATGATGAGGATGGCAACGTCACCGTTGCGCATGATTTGGAAGAAGCGCAACAACTTGCCGGAAAAAATGATCTGAGGCAAGACGAAGATGTTCTGGATACTTGGTTTTCATCGGCGTTATGGCCATTTTCGACATTAGGCTGGCCGGATGAAACGCCGGAATTGAAAACCTTTTTGCCCACTTCGGTATTGATTACCGCCTTCGATATTATTTTCTTTTGGGTGGCGCGTATGGTGATGATGTCGCTGCACTTTACCGGTAAGGTGCCTTTCAAGGAAGTCTACATTACTGGCCTGATTCGTGATGCCGAAGGGCAAAAAATGAGTAAATCCAAAGGCAATGTGCTAGATCCGCTGGATTTGATAGACGGAATCACTCTGCCGGAATTGATAGCCAAGCGGACGACAGGGTTAATGAATCCAAAACAAGCCGATTCCATTGAGAAAAATACCCGCAAACATTTTCCTGAAGGTATTCCGGCTTTTGGCGCCGATGCATTACGTTTTACTTTTGCCAGTCTGGCATCGCATGGTCGCGACATCAAATTCGATATGCAACGGTGTGAAGGCTATCGTAATTTCTGCAACAAGTTGTGGAATGCTACCCGCTATGTATTAATGAATTGCGAGGGCAAGGATTGCGGATTGGATGAAACACAAGCTTTGGCATATTCTGCCGCTGACCGGTGGATAATCAGCCGATTGCAGCAAGCGGAACAGGCTGTTGCGCAAGCGTTCGGCAATTACCGTTTTGATCTGGCCGCACGTGATATTTATGAATTGGTTTGGGACGAGTATTGTGATTGGTATGTTGAATTCGCCAAAGTGCAATTGCATAGTGATCAGGGTGCGGTACAACGGGCAACGCGCCGGACTCTGGTGCGCGTGCTGGAGACGATGCTGCGGCTTGCGCATCCAATCATTCCATTCATTACCGAAGAACTGTGGCAAAAGGTTGCGCCGCTGGCTGGGAAATCGGGAGCAAGTATCATGCGCCAGCCCTATCCAAAGATAAATGAAACGCGCATCAATGAAGAAGCAATTCAATCCATCGCTTTGTTGAAGGATTTAATTAATGCATGCCGCACCTTGCGCAGTGAGATGAATTTATCGCCGGCATTAAAAGTACCATTATTAGCAGCAGGGGATCAGCAATTGCTTAGTGAGTTTTCTCCCTACTTGTCGGCATTGGCGAAATTGTCAGAAATTGAAATCAAGCATGACGGATTGCCCGATGCGGATGCCCCGGTATCCATTGTGGGCGAATTTCGTTTGATGCTGAAAATTGAAATTGATGCCGAAGCCGAACGGGAGCGGCTCAATAAAGAAATAACGCGTACCGAGCAGGAGTTAATTAAAGCGCAGTCGAAGCTGGCAAATTCCAGTTTTATTGAACGTGCACCGGCGGCAGTGGTCGTTCAAGAAAAAGAGCGGTTAGCCGCATTTAATGCCAAGCTGGATAAATTGCGGGAACAACTGAGTAAGCTCGATTGATAAAGCGGGCGCCAATGACCGGGCGCATCGGGATTTACCGGAATGATCTGCGCTTCCTGACTTCAAGATTTTTTTGTATTTAATCCTATGATCAAGAAAATAAAAATTGAAGATGTACGACTGGGCATGTATATCCATGAAATCCGCGGAAATTGGCTGGAACATCCGTTCTGGAGAAAATCGTTCAAGCTGGATAATCCAAAAGACCTTGAAAAGTTGATTGATTGCGATCTGGATGAAATCTGGATTGATACCCGTAAAGGCCTCGATGTCGCTACCACTGTCGATCAAAATCCTGAGGAGCCGCAAAGTAATGTAAAGCCCGCTATAGATGCTGAGCCGCAGAAAATCAAAAGAAATCCTGCAGCATCAGTATCCATAGAAGAAGAATTGGAATCTGCCAAGAAAATTCATAGTAAAGCCAAAACATTGGTCACTGGTATGTTTCACGAAGCGCGTATGGGCAATGCATTTGAAATTGAGGAAGCGGCGGTGCTGGTGGATGAAGTCAACCAGTCATTACAGCGCAATCCGAATGCATTGCTTAGCCTGGTGCGATTGAAGAATGCCGATGAATATACCTACTTGCATTCGGTTGCAGTGTGCATGTTGATGGTTGCGCTTGCAAAGCAACTTAAATTGAATGATGAACAGATAAAGCAAGCGGGTGTAGCCGGATTGCTGCACGATGTCGGCAAAATGGCTATTCCGAACGAAGTACTGAATAAAGCCGGTAAGCTGACGGATGAAGAATTTAATGTCGTCAGAGCATCCGCAGCGCGGTTTTGAAATACTTAAATCATGTTACCAAGTTAGTGAATCCACTTTGGATGTTTGTTTGCATCATCATGAACGTGTGGATGGTAAAGGATATCCGGACAAATTATCGGGCGATGCCTTGTCGCTGTTTGCGCGGATGGGTGCAGTCTGTGATGTATACGATGCGATCAGCTCGGACCGGTGTTATAAAAAAGCTTGGGGACCTGCCGAATCGATACACAAAATGGCATCATGGAAAGACGGGCATTTTGACGAAACCATCTTTCACGCGTTTGTCAAAACAATTGGAGACCTTTGCACGGCAACGTCCCCAGAGTATGAATCTGTTGTTACAATAATGTTTTAAAACAACCGCATTGAATTGTTGACTATGAGTTTCTCGGAATACGATGTAACGCGCCGCACGCGGAAAGGGAATTTCTTGAAGCAGATTGATCAGTTGATC
>SSFV01000073.1 GCA_008015565.1 Nitrosomonas sp.
CTGCTGTGAATGATGTAGTGCGCAACACCCGGATGATTCGGTTCTTTCTCCAATACGTGTTGCAACAATTCCAGCGCCTTCTTCTGATTGGCATAGGTTTTGTCCTGAGGCGATGCCGTGGAAATCAGTGCCAAGGCATAAAACACCGCCGCTTCGCGGTCATCGGGGTTTTCCTGCCAGACTCGTTGCATCGCGTTTTGATAAGCCAGTTTGTGCGCCGCGTAATCCGCTTGCGTATCAATCTGATACAACGCTCCAGTGGCTGCTAGATAAGCTTTCTCCCGCTCTGTTTTGATGTTCAGTTGCACGGCTTTCTGCAGCGCTTCCCGTCCTGCTTGCAATTCCGCCACGGTTGGCGGCGTCGCCCATAACTGGTGATAATGGCTCATGGCAACGCCCCAGTAACCCATGGCACAAGAAGGATCGCTAACGGTTACCTGAGCGAATGTTTTCAAGGCTTCGTCGTACCAAAACGAATGCAACATCGCCACGGCCTGGTTAAATTGCGTTTGTGCAGCAGGGCTGCAGGACACTGGAAAATGTACCTTTCCCAGTTTTTCTTCGCTGAAGGTGGTGGCATGATGACCTTCATCCGCCCACAATGCGTTTGCAATCATCAACGTTGCGATGACAATGCTATTTATGAATAGGTTCATGATGTAAGTACCTCTTGAGATTGATAAATGCCAGCGGGGTGGATATTTCGTGTTCCATGCTTGCTGGCATTAGGTTTGTATTTTAGGCTTTGATGCCGAGTGGCGACGGGTAGGCGGATGACGTTTACCACGCTCATCGAATTTCCCGGCCGCGCGCTCGCCCGCCAGGGTATCCAGAATCGGACAATCCGGGCGGTCATCGCCGTGACAATGCGCAATTAATTGCGACAAGGCTGCTGCAATGGCTTCCAGTTCAGCTATTTTTTCTTTTAATTCAGATCAATGCTCGCTGGCAAACTGCTTTACTTCGCGCGCTGGCCGCTGCCGGTCATGCCACAATGCCAATAGCTTCTTGATTTGCAATGTGCTGAAACCCGCAGCACGCGCACGGCGAATGAAACGCAAGCTATGAATGTCGCGCTCTTGATAATGACGATAGCCAGAATAAGAACGCGTTGCTTTGGGAATCAGTCCTGGCGCTTCGTAATGCCGGATCATTTTTGCCGACACGCCGGAGAGTTGCGCTGCTTCACCGATATTCATCGCATCACCCGCAGTGATAGTGATGCGCAACGGCATGGCCCCGGCCGCGCGCAATGAGCCAGCGATTCACTGGAAAAGCAACAATACCGGCAATGATTAGTGCCAGTACAAGACTGCTCCAGAACACTACCGAATCAAGCGGAGCTGCCATAGCCTCCGGAATGCTCAGCATGATCAGATTATCGGCAATCTCCATGATGGTGATCGAGGCCGTGTCGGAAACCAGCGCGATACGCAGGGCTGCCCTATAACCGTATCCTGCCCGAATAATAGGCAACATGGTTAATAGATAACCAGACAAAAACGCAAGCACGGTAGCCAGTGCAATCGTTTCAGCGTTGCTCCATCCTAAGGCGGTTCCAATCACCATGCCTGCGATTTCGCCCAATGCACAGCCTGACAGGCAATGCACCGTAGCCATTAGTGCAATGCTATTAAGTAATTGTTCTTTATGATTATGTTCATATTCTTTCATGACCAACACCTGACTGAATGTTTAAGGAGTTCGAATACTGAGCCTTCCCATCGTTGGAAGGTCAAGCTTTAAATTTAATCATTCATTCCAATCTGCAATTCTGATGAAATGGAAATTCTTAGTCAGTACCTTCCATTTTGGCAGAATTCCTAAAAATTTAGGACATTCGTATGCTTTATATCCAGGATATTTCAACTACCCGCACCGGCGTTTAAGCAGTGCATTGATGTTGCCCATTTTATGACATCACTCTCTATTAAGATAAGAAGACCTACTGCAAGATATACTCCATCAATTTTGATGAATTGAGTGACCGTTACATTAAATTATGAGGAGTTCAATGATGAAAAAATCTTTACGATCAATACTGATTTCTGCGGCAATCTGTTTTGGCTTGGGATCAGGAACGGCAACTGCTGGAATATTTGATGGACAAACCGTGAACTATCAATATTTTTATCCCGATTTGACGGCACCTTATACATCGGCTGGCAATGGTAATTACGTGGTGGATTCCAGCATAGAAATTTCAAATGTCGTGGATGGTTTCGGTACCATTGATTTCAGTGGCGATGGTTTTACTGTTTCATTTACGAATGGTTCCAGTTTCTCAACAGCACCGTTCAATGGCTTTGTTGTTAGCGATATATTCTCGACTATTGATTCGTTTACTTCTTTCAAGCTCATTTCAAACGATGGCCTGTTAGGAACGCCAACTTTGGATTTTGGCGAGAACCAGCTATACGTGAACTGGCAAGGACTTAACTTCGGTGGAGGAAATTTGGTTTTTACCGTGAACTCTATATCACTATCAGTCCGGTTCCAGAACCTGAAACTTATGCAATGTTGGTCACTGGACTTGGTTTACTAGGATTTACAGCGCGCCGCAGGATGATTACCGGCTAGTCATAAAAATTTGCTGCTGTTTTAACGCAAATAATACGCAGTATTAACAGTAATAAATTCGGATTAACTAGATTACAAAACAGCAAGAAAATTTCATTAATAAAAAAAACCGCTCGTACGAGCGGTTTTTCCATTCACCAATAGAGTAAAACCCATTGAAATTAATGCCCAGGCTTGCTCGTACCACCATAAGGACGTGGATCTTGCCCTTCTTTCAGGCAATTACCATTACCGTCTACTCCAAATTGGCAATCATCTGTGCTTGCATTTGGATCACCCATATCCGCATTTGAACAGGCGGTTAGGAAAGCCAGCAGAACTATTGTAAAAATCGATAATTTCATCTCTTTAATTCCTTATTAAATTTAACCAAATTTTCCACAATGGTAATTGAGTATATAACAGAACCTGCAAAACTTCCAAACCCCTTCTTTAGAAAATATTTCCGCAATTTGTCGCTTACAAGCTCTATTCAGTTATCGCGAAGTATTGCCAGCAAATGGTTACCGTACTTATCCAGCTTGCGCCCACCGATACCCGGTACACGGCGCAATTCATCTTCGGTCTTTGGACACAATTGCACTAGCTCCTGCAACGTAGCATCGTGAAAAATCACATAAGCGGGAACGCCATGCTCCTTGGCCGTTTTTGCCCGCCAGACACGTAATTGTTCCCACAAGGAATGCCCGGCACAAGCCAGCTGAGTCCTATCGCCATTTTGGTGTTTCTGAGATGCTTTCACCGGTTTTCTTTGCAACCGCAAATGCACACGCTTATGCCCCTTGAGAACTGCGCGGCTACATTCAGTTAACCGCAAAGCCCCGTAACTTTCGCTATCCACCGCTAGTAGATCAAGAACCGTAATTTGCCGAAATATCGCACGCCAGGTTGCTTCAGATAGGTCTTTGCCAATACCGAAGGTGCTGATCTTGTCATGATGCCACTGCTGTATGCGTTCTGTGCGGTTACCGCGCAGCACATCGATCAAATGCCCTGCACCAAAATTTTGCCCGGTACGATAAACGCAAGACAATGCTTTTTGCACCTCAATAGTAGCATCCCAAACTTGCGGCGGGTTTAAGCAAACATCGCAATTTCCGCATGACCCTGCAGCAACCGTTTCACCAAAATAGCTGAGCATTCGCGAACGGCGGCAAGTTGTAGTTTCACATAACGATAGCATAGCTTCGAGTTTTCGCGCGGCGATTTGTTTAAATTCAAGCTGTGCTTCCGATTCGTCAATCATCCGCCGCTGCTGAACAACATCACCGAATCCATATACCATCCAAGCATTCGCCGTCCGGCCATCGCGGCCCGCACGGCCGGTTTCCTGGTAATAGCCTTCAATACTTCTAGGCAAATCCAGATGCGCAACAAAGCGTACATCAGGTTTATCGATGCCCATACCGAACGCAACCGTAGCCACCATTATGATGCCTTCTTCACGCAAAAACTTTTCCTGATTCCGGTTTCTCGCTTGCGGGCTCATACCGGCATGATAAGCAATCGCACGCAAACCGTGGTTTACAAGCCACGCTGCAGTTTCGTCGACTTTCTTGCGGGATAGGCAATAAACAATTCCTGCATCATCGCGATGCTGTGCTTTAATAAAATCCAGTAATTGCGCCCGGCCGTTGGTTTTATCGACTATTTGATAGTGAATGTTCGGGCGATCGAAACTGGAAACAAATATCTTGGCCGCATTTAGCCCTAGGCGTTTAATGATTTCTTTGCGTGTGTCCATATCGGCTGTTGCAGTCAGCGCAATACGCGGCACTCTAGGGAAACGTACATGCAATAGCGATAACTGAATATATTCTGGACGGAAATCATGTCCCCATTGTGAAACACAGTGCGCTTCATCGATTGCAAATAATGCAATTTCCATACGTCCTAGCAGATTCAAAAAACGTGCAGTGAGCAGCCGCTCCGGTGCAACGTACAATAAGTCATAGTCACCGGCAACAAGCCTTTGCTCAACTACCACAATATCTTGCGGCGATAACGACGAATTGAGCACAGCCGCACGCACGCCGATTTCATGTAGCGCTGCCACTTGATTTTGCATTAATGCAATCAATGGCGAAACGACAATGGCAACTCCATCGCGCAATAAAGCAGGAATCTGATAGCACAATGACTTACCGCCTCCTGTCGGCATTAATACCAAACAATCGCCACCACTTGCTAAATGTGAAATCACCTCCGCTTGCTGACCGCGGAAATCAGGGTATCCAAAGATTTCTTTTAGAATGTCAAGAGCGCTTGGCATGCAGAGTACAACTACGGTTAATTGTCATTTGTCCTTTTCACAGGCTTGCATTCTAACGATTTTACGGGTACCAGCAAAATTATAGATTCGACCGTTGGGAAATTTGCAACGAAGCAATCGAAATATAATACGATTTCTTAATCTTTCAAAATTACCGTGAACCGGTATGTAGGATGCTGATTTAGCACTCGTTTACGCAAATTCTTCTCAGTATTTGATAATGATTGCCCGGTTTTTCATTACCTTGTACCTGTTATAATGATGTTTTTAACTTGTTTTGTTTATAAAATTTTAACGACGCTAGTCTGGAGAAAGAAAAATGGTGGTAGCTGATGTTTTGAAATTGATTCAAGACAATGAAGTCAAATTTGTTGACTTACGTTTTACAGATACGAACGGAAAAGAACATCATGTGACCATACCTGCGCATGCTTTTGATGCAGATAAATTTGAAGATGGCCACCCTTTTGATGGTTCGTCTATTGGCGGCTGGAAAAGCATTCAAGCATCCGATATGCTATTGATACCTGATCCTGATACGGCCAACATGGATCCATTCATGGATGAGCCCACACTACTGATGACCTGCGATGTAGCAGAACCAGCCGATGGCAAAGGTTATAGCCGCGACCCGCGCTCTTTGGCCAAGCGTGGAGAAATCTACTTAAAATCAACCGGTATCGGCGATGTTGCTTATTTTGGTCCGGAACCAGAATTTTTTATTTTCGATGCGGTTTCATGGCATACCGATATGTCCGGTTGCTCAGTTAAAATTGAATCGGAGGAAGCAGCCTGGAGTTCAGCGATCAAATACGAAAGCGGCAATATTGGCCATCGTCCGGCTATTAAAGGCGGTTACTTTCCAGTACCGCCAGTTGACTCACTGCAAGATATTCGTTCCGCCATGTGCCTTACATTGGAAGAAATGGGTGTCGGTGTCGAAGTTCATCATCATGAAGTAGCTACCGCTGGTCAATGCGAAATCGGTACTCGTTTTAATAGTCTGGTCAAACGCGCGGATTGGAACCAGATATTGAAATATGTCGTGCATAACGTAGCCCATTCATACGGTAAAACGGCAACATTTATGCCTAAACCTATCGTCGGCGATAACGGCTCAGGCATGCATGTTCATCAATCCATCTGGAAAGACGGTAAAAATCTTTTCTCTGGCAATGGCTACGCAGGCCTCTCCGAAATGGCGCTTTATTATATCGGCGGCATTCTCAAACATGCCAAAGCGCTCAACGCAATCACCAATCCCAGTACTAATTCATATAAACGTTTAGTTGCGGGGTTTGAAGCACCGGTTAACCTTGCCTATTCGGCAAGTAACCGCTCGGCAGCAATCCGCATTCCGCATACAAGCAGCCCGAAGGGGCGGCGCATAGAGGTCCGCTTCCCTGATCCGACAGCCAATCCATACCTGGCATTTACTGCTTTGATGATGGCGGGATTAGATGGCATTCAAAACAAAATCCACCCGGGTGACCCAATGGATAAAAATCTCTATGACTTGCCACCTGAAGAAGCTGCTAAAGTACCGAATGCATGCGCCTCACTTGACGAAGCTTTAGAATGCTTAGATAAAGATCGCGACTTCTTAATCCGCGGCGGTGTGTTTTCAAACGATATGATTGACGCATATATCCAGCTGAAAATGGATGAAGTTACTTTATTGCGCACGACGACCCATCCGGTTGAATTCGATATGTATTACAGTCTATAGCCGTTAGTATATGAAAAGCCCGGCGATCGGCATGAAATGGATGGATTTCCCGGGTCTTTTTTACTTTAGACTAAAAAAAATAATGGGTATACTGATCAAATAGTTGCGGTCATCATGAGTACTTTTCATCAATAAGACTATGAAAATTCAAGTGCTATTTATTATATCGATTGTATTGCCACTGGTTCTTTTTTCAAGTGCGAGCGCCGGAACAGAAATCTACAAATATGTCGATAAGGATGGCAACATAACCTTTACCAACCGGCGCATTAGTAATGCTCAAAAGATTTCCATCGCTTCATTCTCCAGAAACAGCGAACAATCCGGATTGCGATCAAATTCTCCGCGTGTCAAAGATAGCACACAAAAAGAACGCGATGCGATGCGCCGCCAGATACTGGAAAAAGAACTTGTAACTGAAGAGAAACTTTTAACTGACACACAAAACTTTCTTGAGGAAATTAAAATCAGTTCGAAATCCAGCAATTATCAAGAAAGAGCCGTACAGCTTCAGAATAAATTATTTTTACATCAAAGAAACATCGCAGCATTAAAAAAAGAGCTTACTAAACTGTAGCGATAGCAATAAATCTCATGACCGATTACTCCACTGAATCATGAATAGAAATTTCTCTGTGGTTATTCTTCTGGTGTTATGGACTGGCCTTAGCCAAGCTGGCGTGTACAAGCACGTGGACGAGAAAGGTAACGTAACCTATTCAAATGTACCGTCTAGTAATGCAAAAAAAATCGACTTGCCGCCTATTGTTGTCGTACCTTCCCCGTCGGTCAATTCAGGAGAAATTGAAGAACGGATTGTAAAACGTAGAGAATCAATGAAGCTTGATGAGCAACGAGAACAATTGCAAAATAAAATATCTGAAGAAGAAAAACGGCTTCATGAAGTAAAAAACGAATACAAAGACGGTGTTCCCGATCGCTTGGGCAGTGAACGAAACTATCAGAGATACCTTAACCGGGTAGAACGTTTAAGAGAAGAAATCAACGTGCGTGAAAGAAATCTCACTATCTTGAGAAACGAACTCCAGAATCTGCCCGATAAAATCAGACAACCATAATCTCGCTCACGTACCCAGTTCAACCATTACCGGCGCATGATCGGAAGGACGTTCTTGTTTCCGCATCGTTTTATCTATCGTGCAACTTATACAACTACTTGCAAGTTCGCGGCTGAGTAATATGTGATCGATACGTAATCCTCGGTTTAGCCGGAATGCCATCATACGATAATCCCACCATGTATAAGATTTCTCAGGTTGCTCAAATAAGCGAAAGCTGTCTGATAATCCCAACTCAATCAATCCATTAAAAGCGTTTCGTTCAGGTTGACTGCATAGTACTTTACCTTCCCAAGCTTTTGGATCGTAGACATCCCGGTCTTCGGGTGCAATATTAAAATCACCCAGCAGTGCCAATTTCGGGTACTGCTTTAATTCTTGTTGCAACCATTTCGTCAACGCCGGCAACCATCTTAATTTATAAGTAAACTTCTCGGACGTAACGTCTTCTCCGTTTGGCACATAAACTGAAACAACACGCAAATCGCCATATGTTGCAGCAATTACTCGTTTTTGCTCATCCGCAAAATCCGGTATGCCGGTTACCACCTCACTCCCTTGATGTTTACTCAATATTGCCACGCCATTGTAGGTTCTCTGTCCGGCAAAAAAAGACTGATAACCAATTGCAGCCAGTTCACGCTCAGGAAAATTGTCATTAATTAATTTTGTTTCTTGCAGGCACAACATGTCGGGCTGATTCGAGCCCAACCAATCGATTACCTGCGGCAATCGGACTTTTAATGAATTAACATTCCATGTCGCCAATTTCATAACAATTGAACCAGTCAGTATTTATATTTTATTATTAGACTAGAGAT
Organism: Nitrosomonas sp.; assembly: GCA_008015565.1. Taxonomy (GTDB): domain Bacteria; phylum Pseudomonadota; class Gammaproteobacteria; order Burkholderiales; family Nitrosomonadaceae; genus Nitrosomonas. The sequence continues at coordinate 8,482 of SSFV01000073.1, forward strand.
AACATTCTGAGAAACCAAAGCCTCGATCGGTTCTATAGCACAGCAAGGTAAGCCGCAATGCAGTTAGTCAATAATCTGCCGCAACCAATTCCCAATATCCACCACTTCTTGTGAACACACGGAGTGCGCCATAGCATATTCATGCCAACTGACTGTGTAATGAGCCGCCAGCAATTTATTTCTTGATTCGGTCGCGAGCCGCAGGGGTATGACGGCATCATATGTTCCATGCGCCATAAATATCGGTATCTTCGCATTTGTTACGCTCGCCTCGGATACAAAAGATTCCGCCCCAAGCAAATAACACGAAAGTGCGACAATCCCAGCTAATTGATTACTCTGGCGCAACCCAACATGGAGGGCCATCGCACCACCTTGCGAAAATCCAGCGAGCACAATATGCTTAGGAGCCACACCACGCCGTAATTCCCGGGCAATTAAATTATCGATGGCCTGTTGTGAGCTGCCAATCCCAGCTTGATCTTGATAACTATCCATATCAGGATACAAAATATCGTACCAGGCACGCATGATATAACCATTATTTATGGTTACAGAGCGTTCTGGCGCATGCGGAAAAATGAAGCGAACCGGCTTATGATTACAAAAAGGTTCTAATTCATTAACTATCGGCACAAAATCATTTCCATCCGCTCCCAGGCCGTGCAACCATATGACGGTATAACCCGGATTCAAGCCGGTTTCAATTTCAATAGCCGGTAAATCAGCAAGCTCAGTAACCATAGATTTTTTTGTTGTACGCAATTTTTTGTAATCAAAATAAAACAGCACCCGAATCGGTATAAGCGGGATACTTTATTAAGAGGCAGTCAGCAATTCAACTAAATAATTAAACATTTTAAAAAAAGAAAAACGGTGGTACTTGTAGAAAAAGTCCCGGCTTGCTCAGTCAGGTAATTCAGTCAATTTCTTGATCTGAATTACCTTGCCGAACCATAAAATTGTTCTGGAAGTCTTCCGCCTTCTACAACTATTGCAGTTGCAAACGATGCGTTTGTATTTGATTGGCAACCAGAGATGCCGACAAATTGCCATCGACAACGCTAGCCGCGTCAATATCGGTTTCAATATGTGTCGTTCTCGCTGCCGCTAAAATCTCCGGTGCAAGCGATAATGTGTAATTTTTAGCAGTATTGGCTTGATTCCAAACGCGCGTGACGACGCCATGATTAATTCCATCTTCAGCCGGCTTCAAGGTCCATAATAGGACATCCGGATCGGATATAGTCAAAAACGAAAAATTATTCGCATCATAGGAAGGATTCATTCCGGTCACTGCATGCGTTACAAATGGATTCTGATGTTCTAAAGAAAATTTCATCGCCGATGTTTGATTAAACGCATCGTGCGTCTGCAAAGCAAAACGTTGCAAGAACCGGGAATCTCCGCCTTGATCCGGAATTCCCAAATTTGGTCCGTCGACTTGACCGCCTGCCAGTATGTTGAGTTGCGGTGTCGCAGTATCGAATATTTTAGGTGTGCTATTACCCAATTTCATGTAATAAGCATCAGCATTCGAGAGCGTTACACCGACACCGCCACCGGACACGTCGGCAAAATGATTGATGGTCAGCCAATCATACCGCGCATTTCTTGGCGCATAATGCCCGCCATCCGCCAAACGCTTGGCGCGAATGACCGCACCCACTTCTTCGTGCCACACATTGGGAGAATTGATATTGAATGAATAGCCCCATGTCAAGGTATCACTGAAATTCTGCATGATGTTGTTTTGAATTTCGATACGGTTACTGCCACGAATCAATGTGATCCGTGAAGCAAGCGTATAAGGATTCATGGAGTTTGCACGCAGTGTTACACTGACCGGGCCGGCATTTTCGACTGTCAGGCTGCCGCCCAATCCACCCAAATCATTGATCGTCCTGCCACTGATGGTGCGGACAAATTCCCGGTTTCCTCTTTTTTTATCGATCAGGCTGGTAATTGCACCGCTGTTTGATACCTTGATACGGTAAAAATCATTCTCAATGATATTGCCGTTGACCGTTGCGGCATTTGTAAAAGAATTTCCCGCACCATTTCTAATTTCATACACTTTGTAACCAACCGAAGGAATATCGCTTGCCAGAATTCTTAAACGGGTTTTTCCGTTGATCACAACGTGTTGAGAAGGTACTTGCTCTCCAGTGGTTACATCAATGACATGAGCCAAGTCTTTATTGGCGACCGGAAAATCCGCATAATCAGTGCGCGGCCAGCTCAAACTGTTAAATACATAGAACCGCCGGTTTGCGCCACTTCGTGCAATCATTGCACCCAGCTGTTTTTTTGCATCGCTATACAATGTGTCGACATAGGCAGTAATCTCACCTTGAATTTTGCGCTGCCAATCAGCCCTGGCACTGCGCAGCACCTTACCATCCGCTGTCCAGTTGTGCTCAAAGTACAAACCAAAATTGAGCATCGCTTTATCACGTGCTTCGATCCGGCTATCCATAAATGCGGGATTGTTCAAAGCAACAAGCGTAGCCATAGCGTCAGCACTGCGGAGCTTTTCTAAGGCACGCTTCACTCGTGCAGAGACTTCGGACATCGATGCTGAGTAGAGTTCCCACTCATTACCATAACTGGCCGCAAATGTTTCCAGACCTGCGCCGTGATTTGCTTCAAAATCCTTAAAAAAATCCAGTTGATTCGATACGATAACCTTGCGATTTGAATTGGTATACTGTTTCGCGGTGGTAATAAAATGATTATCCATCGTTTTCAGATCGTCTTCACCTTTACCAAAAATGCCTACGATGGGAAAAGGATAAGCCAGTTTAAAACTATCGGTATCGACAAAGTTAATTGCTTCGGAGGGAAAACGTCCCTCAGCGTAACCACCGATAGACCGGTGATCGAGAAAAATAGAATTCCATTTCATTAATATCCGGCTGCCGTCCCGCCCTCCCATATAATATATTTCGCGGTCGCGGTTACTTAAATGCGGAACGTGTGAAGCACAATTGCACACACCCTTCCACGAATATTTTGCGCCTGAACCGGCCCATAACGAAGATAAGCCATACGGAAGAGTCTGATTTTCCATCGCTACAGCAAGTGAAAAATCAACGTCGTAGGTGCGTTGCAATAACCCGGGATAATACATGCCGCGCAACACGGCTTCTGCGGGTGTTCCGCCATTTGAGAGTACAAGCGCATTGAGCGGCACACTGAAATGTCCGCCTTTAATACGGTTGATTAGCCTTTTAAACTGGGCATCTGTGCGATTCTTTTGATAAACCCACAACCAAAAACTGCCATCGGCATTCCATTTGGCTTGATACGGTGCAGGATTTCCCTGGGTAGCGTCCATTTGATTGAGATAATAATCTGTCATCGCCAAGAAGGCATTTTCATATTCTGCCTCATCGCCCCGCCACATATAATCCGTATGGTCATCGGGAGCAAGATAAATACGCTTTTCTGCCATCCCCCCCTGGGCAATAAGAAGAATCAATAAAAAAACAAAAAACTTTGGAGCAAAATTTCTCATAATAGGAAGCCTCTGAAATAGAAAAATCAAAAAGAGGCCAGACCCGGTTGATGTCTCTTTATTCCCAGTGGTGCACGCATAGAATTGCGCGTTGATGAATTTACGTAGCGTAAGCTGTAATGCTTAAATTACAGCAATTACAATACAATCATTAGCAAGCAAAGAGAATCAATGGCTAGCGTCGCCAATATACCTACTTGGCAAAATGACTAAATCTTGAAGAAAGGTAGAAAATAAGCCCAATTATCAAAACATAATAAAAAATAAAAACTTTGCCCGGCAACACAAACGCAGATTTCTATGAAAATCTTTTTTTCAATTTTGATAATATATTGCTGCGGCTAGATACCGGCAAACAGATCTAATCGATACAATTAACATATTCACAGTAATTCCATTTAAAAACTCGATGAGACAATACATGATGAAAAAACTAGCACTAGCTTTAGCATTAGCTTTCGCAAGCACCCAAGTAATGGCCGAGTGGACCCCATTAGGTGAGAGTGAACTAAAAGGCGGATATACCGCTTATGCCGACCTTGCTTCAATCCGCAAAGCAGGAAATAGAGTTAAGATGTGGATCTTGCTTGACTATAAAATTGAACAAAAAGCATCGGGTATTGTTTTCTTATCCGAGAAAATCCGGCGTGAATTTGATTGCGAAGCAGAGCAAATGAGAACGTTAGCATTCTCTTTATTTAGCTGGAATATGGAAAAAGGAGACCTTATCCGCTCTTATAGCCAGCCTCAGAAATGGGAAAAAATTCAACCTGGAAGCATGGATGAAGTTGAATGGAAAGAAGCTTGTAAAGTATAAATTTCATTAGCATGCTGAATACGCACCGGCCCTATGAGATAAAATGAGAATATACGGCTTGAAATAGCAGTTTGACTGCATCTAACCGCATCGGGAAGAGCTATAGTACGAAGCGATTGCAGAGTTTTTGAGCAAAACATGGCGAATAAACTACACCGTAGCGCTTCGCACATTACGAAAAAAAGCTGGTAGTGCTGCAAGCAAAAACGGAAGTTTTAAGAGTCGGCAGATAACCATTCTCTTGGGAAGTCGTCCTCGCTGTCAAATCAAACCTGAGCTACTGCAGTATGCTGCAATTAAAAATGAGGCGATTGCCATCTATCGCGCTTTTTTATTCCGATTTTTTGA
>SSFV01000001.1 GCA_008015565.1 Nitrosomonas sp.
ATGATAGATAATGCATGGACATTGCTAATCATTAAACAAAACAATAGTGAAATAAAAATGGCTTTCATTAATGACTCCTTTTTGGATGCACGCAGCGAAATAATTTTATTAAATTGTAAGTATAAAGAATACAAAAAAATTAAACAGTTCATTGGGTGAGATGGCTAAGATTCTTAAATTTCCATGCTGGATTTTCTTCTACTCCATCCAATATTAGCCAACCAGAAAACTAAGCCTTGCACACGCTGAGACTTTTCATTGACCCCGCTGCACGCGAGACCTATGAGTCCTGCAGGCGGGTTTGAGATTGTTTGGGTTGACACCGAATTGGCGGGAATAGCCCTAAACAGAGTAATTATTTATTATGGGCTTTTATGTGAGTCAGATTAAAAATAAATGTGTAACTTATTGATTTTATTATATTTCTGGCGGAGAGGATGGGATTCGAACCCATGTGCCAGGTTACCCTGACCAACTGATTTCGAGTCAGCGCCGTTATAGCCGCTTCGGTACCTCTCCTATATTGGGGTATTGCTACGTGTAACCGAATGATATTATTCGATCTTGTTTTATGCAGATACAGTCATGGTAGTGCGCATTTTCTGCAGCGCCTTGGCTTCAATTTGACGAATACGTTCTGCTGATACGCCCAACTCATCTGCTAGTTCGTGTAATGTCGCAGTATCTTCTTCTCTTAACCAGCGGGCTTCAATAATATAGCGGCTCCGATCGTCTAAGCAAGCTAACGATTGTTGCAAACCTTGTTCACGTAACAGTTTTCTTTGCTCGCTTTCCAGAATTTGAGAAGGTTCTTTGCCATCTGTCAGATAATTGATTGGACTTGCCGCATCCTCTTCTTCATCGGAAATGGGTTCGAGCGAAATGTCTGAACCGTTGAAACGTTTTTCCATTTCAACTACTTCTTCAGACTTAACGCCCAATTGCTTGGCCATTGTATCCACCTCATCTGGGTTCATGGTATCCAACCCTTGTTTCATGCTTCGCAAATTAAAAAATAACTTACGTTGTTGTTTAGTAGTGGCTATTTTGACTAAACGCCAGTTACGCATAATAAATTCATGGATTTCTGCTTTGATCCAATGCACCGCAAAAGTTACCAGCCGTACCCCCCGCTCCGGATCAAAGCGCTTGACTGCTTTCATCAACCCAACATTACCTTCTTGAATTAAATCAGCTTGTGGTAGCCCATATCCTTTGTAACCGCGTGCAATAGCAATTACGAAGCGCAAATGCGACAATATTAATTTTTGAGCAGCTTCGATATCGCCGTGATTCCATAGACGCTGCGCTAAGCTCGTTTCTTCTTCTTGTGAAAGAATGGGGAAAGAATTAGCAGACTGAATATAACTTTCGAGACTTCCTCCCACTGCTGGTAGCGTTAAAGCATTCGTCATTATAATAATCTCCTGGTAATGGTTAATGGCTGCTGTTTATCAGTAATTTTAGCACTCTGGAAATGAGAGTGCCAATATTTGAAAAAGTTTCGCTAGCGGTGCTATCACTTCTTTATCGTGGTTCGATTTGCCAGAGATGGCTTGCGACAGATAAGCGTGCCCCTAGCCATCCAAGCAAAGCTGAGAATACAATAAGGCTAATGCTGTCATGTGGAGAGAGAGGCTGCAGATAAAAATCAATGCCAGATTGATGAATAAACGCATAAGCCTCTTCATTTATTAACGCTATCGAAAATGTGACAATGAGCCAAGCTGAAGCACCGCTTGCTAATCCTTGGAGGGTGCCAAAATAAAGAAATGGGCGGCGGATAAAGCTATCGGTTGCGCCAATTAATTTAGAGATTTCGATTTCATCGTGTTTAGTGAGAATTTGTAAGCGGATTGTATTAAACATTATGGCAATAATTGCGACGCTTAGTAGGGTTGCTAGCATGAGTACAACAAAGCGCCCTAGTTTGAGTAATGCATGCAGACGTTCCAGCCATGCGGAGTCAAACTGTACATGTTCAACTTCCGGCCAACTTTGCATTTCTGCGCGTAATTGTTCAAGCATATCGGAAGTGTTTTGCGCTGTATGAATGACAAACGCATCCGGAAGCGGATTATGTTGGAGACTGATGGTAATATCAGCGAGTCCGTTACTTTGCTGTAATCGCTGCAGCGCTGCATCTTTTGACACAAACTGGATGCTGACAATATTGGCGTTATGTTCTAAATTCCGCTTAATTTTTGCGATATCTTCCTTGTTAACTTCTTTTCTGAGAAACAAGCTCATCTGCGGTGAATTTGCCGCCTGGCCTGTAACCGATTGCAGATTTTTCATAAAGACATAAATACCCGTTGGCATGCTTAGCGCGATACCCATAACGATGATACTGAGAAAGGTGGTAATGGGTGTGGAAATAAGCCGTTTAAGGGTAAGGATTAATACAAACCCGTGCTGTGTTAGCCATGCGCGAATCATACCGCCAATTTTCCTTGTTTGAGTAATATAATGCGATGCTGTGTATCTTCTAATAGAGATGCATCATGCGTTGCGATCATTACCGTGACGCCCACCTGATTGAATGATGTGAACAACGCCATAATATCGCGTGCATACTCGACATCTAGGTTACCCGTTGGCTCATCGGCGATTAAAATGTTCGGCCGATGAACGATTGCGCGCGCAATACATAATCGCTGTCTTTCGCCTCCTGATAATGTAATAGGCATGGATTTTTCTTTTTTTAATAAACCTACTTTATCGAGTGCTGCACGAACACGGCTAGCCGCTGTTTTGCTGTCAAAGCTACTGATTTGCAACGGTAACAGCACATTATTGAAAACATTGCGATCAAATAACAATTTATGGTCTTGAAAAATAAAACCGATTTTACGCCGTAAATAGGGAATGGCGCCGAGTTTGAGCCTTGCAATATTTTGTCCGCTGATAGCGATGGTGCCGGAAGTTGGACGTTCGATTGCTGAAATTAATTTTAACAGCGTGCTTTTGCCAGCTCCAGAATGGCCAGTCAAAAATACCATTTCACCCGGTTCTACAGTTAAATCAATATTGTTGAGCGCAACGTAGCCATCCGGATAACGCTTGGAAACATTCTTAAAAACGATCATGTATTATTTACTGGCGGCAGTTCAATCAAACATTGCTTCGACAAACTCATTTGCATCAAACGGTCTGAGATCATCTACGCCTTCACCCACGCCCACAAAACGCAACGCAGGGGGATTTTGCGGATATTGACCCGCAATAGCGGCAACGACGCCACCTTTGGCTGTGCCGTCCAGCTTGGTTAAAACTAACCCCGTTACGCCTAGCGCTTTATCGAAGGCTTTAACCTGCGTAATTGCATTTTGTCCGGTATTGGCATCCAGTACCAGCATCACCTCATGAGGAGCATCGGGGATAGCTTTGGCAATGACTCGTTTTACTTTCTTTATTTCTTCCATTAAATGCAATTGCGAAGTCAAACGCCCGGCGGTATCGGCAAGTACAATATCAATGCCACGTGCTTTGGCAGAGTTAACGGCATCAAAAATTATAGCTGCGGGATCACTTTTCTTACCTGCCTCGCTATCAGGAGCAATGACGGTAACATTGTTGCGTTCGCCCCAAGCAATTAGCTGCTCTCGCGCTGCTGCGCGAAAAGTATCGCCTGCAGCCAGCAATACCGAATGCCCTTGCGTTTGAAAATACTTGGCAAGCTTACCTATAGAAGTAGTTTTTCCCACACCATTTACGCCTGTTATCATAATGATAAAGGGCTTTTGTGTGGTCGTATCCAATGGCCGGACCAACGGCTGTAATAGCGCAATCAGTTGATCCTTAAGTGCCTGCTTAAGTTGCATCGCGTCGGTTAACGCGTCACGCTTGACCTGTTTGCGCAAATTTTCAAGCAATTGATGCGTTGCATTGACACCCACATCGGAAGTTAACAGCATGGTTTCAAGTTCTTCATAAAGCGCTTCATCAATCTTGCCGCCACCGAACAAGCCTGATAGTTGCTTACCCCAGCTTTGCCGGGTGCGCGCAAGGCCTTGTTTGAGTTTGCTTGCAAAGCTTGTTGACTGACCGGCTGGTGGATTGGAGTCATTATCGGGGGTAGCAGCTGCTTGCGCGGAATCTGCAGAATCTTTTTTGGATTTAAAAAAACTAAACATTCTGGTAGGCTCTATGAATATACACTCAAATTTTCAAAGTTTAATTTTATTCTGTTTAGTCACTCTTAGGTTAGTAAAAAATGAAGCTCGATTACTCTATTGGCAACACCTGCTTTCGTGCGATTTTATTTTCCGGTTTATTGCAAATAGGCCTGTTAATCTCGCTTCCGGCGTTTGCCAATACGCATGAGTATTGGCTTGCGAATGGCTTGAAATTGATTGTGAAGCAAGATCACCGATCACCTGTAGTTGTAACGCAAATCTGGTACAAGGCCGGCAGCATTGACGAAGTCAATGGCGTAACGGGCGTAGCGCACGTGCTTGAGCATATGATGTTCAAAGGTACGAAAACAGTTCCTAACGGTGAATTCTCAAAAAAAATCGCAGCTGCCGGCGGACGTGAGAATGCTTTTACCAGCTACGATTACACCGGTTATTATCAGCAACTGCATAAGCAGCACTTGCCGATGGCTATGGAATTGGAGTCTGACCGGATGCGCAACCTGGTTCTGACTAAAGACGAATTCGCAAAAGAAATCAGAGTGGTTATGGAGGAAAGACGGCTGCGTACTGATGATCAGGCGCGTGCATTGCTGTATGAAAAAATGATGGCGGTGGCTTATCAGTCGCATCCTTACAAAAATCCCATTATCGGTTGGATGAACGATCTGGAAAATATGCGGGTAGAAGATGCCCAGGATTGGTATGACCATTGGTATGCACCTAACAATGCCGTATTGGTTGTTGTAGGCGATGTCGATGCCGAAGAAGTTTTTAAGCTGGCGCAGCGATACTACGGTGCTGTTGAAAAACGCCCGCTGCTTGACATAGATGCGCGTAAACCGCAGATTGAGCCGCCCCAGCTTGGCACCAAGCGGATAACGGTCAAAGCGCCGGCGGAATTGCCCTATCTCATCATGGGTTATCATGCGCCGGTGATTAGGAATGCTGCAGCGGATTGGGAGCCTTATGCGTTGGAGGTGCTTGAAAGTGTTTTGGATGGCCATTCCTCTGCGAGATTGAATAAAACGCTGGTACGTGAAAAGCAGATAGCCAATTCTGCGAGCGCTGGCTATAGCGCAGTAGCACGCGGTCCGAGCATTTTCTTTCTTAGCGCGGTTCCGGGCACAGGTAAAACGGTGGCGGAACTCGAACAAGCTTTACGCGATGAGATCGAAAAAGTGATTAAAGAAGGTGTTACCGAAGCAGAGCTTGCGCGAGTGAAAGCGCAGGTAATTGCTGGTCATGTGTATCAGCGAGATTCTATTTTCTCTCAAGCGATGCAAATCGGAAGATTGGAAAGTATCGGGCTATCTTACCGAGACATAGACACCATGCTGGAAAAATTGAAGGCGGTTACAGCTGAGCAAATACGCGATGTGGCGAAAAAGTATTTCAACGATGACAGTCTAACGGTGGCGGTTCTCGATCCGCAACCGTTAGAGCAGAAAAAAACCGTTGCAGCACCAAGCGGCTTAAGGCACTAACTTCTCTCCGGGATGTGAATTATTTTTTATCGCCATGTGCATGTTCATGATCTTTTTGATGATCATGTTTTTGCATATGGCACATCATCCGGCCCATTTCCGTTTCATCCAGGAAACCGTCGTTGTTGGTATCTTTTTTATCAAACTTGGCTTCATGATGATTGAGGAATTCTTGTTTACTGATCTTGCCGTCTTTGTTTTGATCAACGGATGACATCATATGCTCGCATTGATGTCCTGAGTGATGGTCGTGGCCACCGGACTTCCCGTCGCTATGGCTATGACTCTCCCCTTGGCTGCTTTGATGTTGATGTTCGCCTGCTTTGGCCGTACCGGTGGCAAACACAATTGTGGCATTCAATGTAAGGATAAAAACGGTTCCCGCGGCAATAGCAGCTAAAATTTTTGTTGAGAGCATAGTGTTTCTCCTAAATAAATAAGTGAAAGTTCGAGTTTGCTGCGACGATTAACATGAACTCATTCCGGGGATCCGGAAATTGGTACAGCAAACGAGTATTTAATACGTACCAGTGCAGCATAAATAATAATCGCAATTTCAAGCAACAATAAAATGCTGGCGGTAATATTTCAATTCATTGATAGAATCATAAATATCAGCCAAGGCCTCGTGCTTGCTTTCTTTGGTCAGACCTGCTGCAATTTCGGGTTTCCAGCGTTTGACCAATTCCTTGATTGTACTCACATCCAAGTTGCGATAATGAAAATACGCTTCCAGCTGCGGCATTGAACGAACCATAAAGCGCCGATCCTGGCAGATTGAATTGCCGCACATTGGCGATGCGCCAGAGGGTACGTGCAATTTCAGAAACTCAATCAACTGCGTTTCAACTTCATCCTCGCTGAGCGGTGAAGCCTTCACCTTGTCGATTAAACCGGATTTGGCATGGGTAGACTTGTTCCATTTGTCCATAGCATCCAATACTTCATCGGCTTGATGCACGACCAGAACCGGACCTTCAGCAATGGTATTCAGTTGCGCATCGGTAATCACTAAAGCTACTTCAATGATACGATCGGTATCTGGATTGAGTCCGGTCATTTCCATGTCAACCCAAATGAGGTTATTGTTATCTTGTGCCATAATTATTACGATATTTTTTGAATGGAATGCGCTCAATTGTGTCATATTGGCACTAGTCCGTCACTTTTAAAACAAATGAGGGGAACAGAACGCGAGCCACTGATCCAGGTTTGTTGATGTATCAGACATCGGCATTTCTCCGAGGCAGATATTATCCCTAGCGGATTCCCAGCTCTTCAAGTTCACGAATTCCCTGCTGCGCCGTGTCATCACTAGGTGAAAGCTTTGCTGCTTGTTGATAAGCTTTTAATGCCAAACGATATTCCACCAAAGCCTTTTTTTTCAAGCCGTCCACATCTAATGAATCGGCAAGATATTTTTGATAAAAGCCCAATAAATTTAGATGCTTAGAATTTTTCTTATCGATGCTGGTGGCATGCTTAATGTAAGCAATGCCTATCCGAATTACTTCTTCCCAGGTGGCTTTGCCTGCTTTTCGTAGAATCAGGCTTTGTCCATAATAGGTATTGCTTAGCTCTTCCAAAAGCTGCATATTTTTTTTATCCTTTTGTGTAATTGGCTCCATGACAACGATTGCCGGCGATATAGCGTCTAATGCCAGATCCAAGCGGTTGATCTTGTAATGGTACTTGGCGATGCCTCGTTTTGCTGTCGCAACAGCGAGATTGCCGTAGTCAGGCTCAGTATGGAACAGTGCAGCAATTGATGCCATGTTTGCTTTTATATTCAGTACGTCTGCTTCCATGGGATTACCGAGTTTCTCTTGCGTCACTTGAATCCAGCAGAGAACGTTATACAGGTCTTCGTATCCTTTGAAAGCAGCGGGCTGGAGGCCTAAATATTCTTGCATGGTTGCTTTAGCTGCGTTGAACTCGCGAAGGGCAGCAGCGTAGTTCCCTTCCTCAAATAATTTGGCACCCTGATTCACACCTGTAGAGTGGGCAGTATCGAGTTTTGCGGTTTTCTGCTCATTGTACTCAGTAAGGTTGCGATAAAGGCTGGAGGCTTGTTCTTCCAGTTGCTTTTGCTCCTTATCGGCCAGATCAGCGTCTGTTTTATCTCCCGCCTTTCGCAGGAGCTTTGCTTCCTCGGTTCTGGCGTTCCGTAAATAATTTACAATGATCAAATTATCTCCTTGCGACTCAAACTCTTTCTTAAATTGTCCATACAGAGTGATCACCTTTTGTAGCGTGGCTTTGGCTTCCGGCCATTTTTTAAGGTCTGCCAGGGCCCAGGATTGGTCCGTGAGAGTAGAACCAAGCGCCCACACCCATTCCGCGTCTGAGTGATCGGGAACGGTCGTCCTATAAGATTGTTCTGATTCCTGGAGTGCTTCCAGACGCTCGGTTGGCCGGGTTTGCACCGAAAGCACTTTTGCACGAACTCGCTGGGCCCAACCGAGATCGCGTTGCCACGATATGTTGCTTGGGTCGAGTTCAGTCAAGATCTTAAGTGTCTTTATAGCCTTCAGGCTGGTAACTTCAGCTTCAAGCAAAGATATTGCTTTACAATCCTTTCTTTTGCTCTGGTAGCAACCGGCGATACTATCAGCGATTAGTAATTGAACCGCTGCTTGTTCCCGTTCCCATAGCCGGTTGGTTGGATCGCGGCGTCGCAAAATTTCGAACTCAGCTAAAACTTCACGATAATCCTGCAATGCGTACTGGGGATTCTCGATAAGTTTACTGTTAGCTAAAGAAGCGAATGCAACGGCTTTCTGTTGTATGGGCGAGGCTGATGCCGGACTCAGCTTTCTTGCCTCATTCGCCAGTCGTACGGCTCTTTCATTATCCTCCTGAGCACCGAGGATCATTCCTCGTAGTAAAAAAGCCTCACTGAGAACTTCTAGAACCTTTGCGTCTGGATAAGCCTCCCCCCTGTTTACTACCGGTCCGTGGGGCCCAAATGGCATGGTCGTTATTATATTGAAGGCTTGATTTAAGTCTTTGTGCGCAAGAGTCGCTTGGCCCATGCGGTATTTCAATTGCGCAGCCCGTACCAGGCTGCTGGCCAGTCTGGTGCAATCACTTAACTCAATCTCAACGCTGGCAGTCACCTGACGCCAATCCTTTGCCGTAGATGTGTAGTGTTCCAGCGCCTGTGAAACATATCCTTGGTCAGCCAAAGCTTCTCCGATTCGCTCGCGGGTTCTGGCAATCTCACGTGCGCGAATCAGCGTATCTGGGCTGCTCTCGAGAGCCGCTAACGCCTCTTCAAAGAACGTAACAGATTTCGATAGAGAGCCGCGTGTTCGCTCGAGGTCACCGGCATTGCGTAATGCCAGACCTCTAATCAACGCCGGGCTTTGGGTGCTATTATTTAAATAGGACTCTACCTCCTTTTGCACTTGTTGAAGCATCGTGCTGCGCCCCACGTCACGAATTTCTCCGAGAAACTGTTCGCCCAGAAGAAAGCCCAGCAACCCTTCCGCCTGGTGTTGCGCTGTTTCTGCTTGTTGTTGTGCTGCTTCTGCAAGTTGATTAGCTCTTTTCATCTGGATAGCTTCTGCTTGTGCTTTCCTAATTAGATGTTCCTGTTCCTCCTGATGTTGTTTAAACTTTCGTTCGTCGCGAGATTTTCGAACTACCGGAACCAATCGGTCGTGAATCAATTCTACCCGCAGGGTATCTTGATAAGGTACGATCCGCAACAAGCGATGTTTATCGGTCAGCACGGACAGTTGAGTTCTGGTAAGAAGATTCTCGTCAAGCGCTTCCTCTTCGGGATAGTTGCCGCGAAAATGATCACCCTGGATCAGGTAATCCTCAATGAAATTTGCTACCTCCGGCGGACCTTTCACTGCCGGATCGTCGAGAGCCTCCTGATAGAAACGATCAAGAATGTCCTGTCCTGCCTCTAGTACAAGCATCTCGTCGATTAGGGATCCGGGTATGCGCCGCCGGTTCAGTTGATAGCAAAATAAGCTCAGGAGTACAGGCTCGATGGTCACGTTGGTCGGATCGGTGGCACCCCCCTTTTGATCAAGTTTTCCAACAAAATCGACGATGAATGGCGCCACACCTTCGCAAAGAATTGCCTTACCGGCTTGTTCGACGACTTCAATGGCATGCTGGCGCGACATCGGTTCAAGGCGAAGATAATTGCGCAGCAGTGAAGGTACTTTTCGTTCCCATGTTTTTATCTGAGGCAGGAAATCTTCACGGAAGGAAAGAACAATGCGATAGCGCTGGGATAGTAGATCCAGGTTAGACCGCCTGGAACCCGATGCCGCGCTCGCGATTTCAGGTGGAATACGGTTTTCGATCAAATCCGCCAAGCTATCGGAGACTTGCTGAATGAGTTCGGCGTTATTATTACCGCTACGCGAAAAAATCTCTTCAAACTGGTCGAATATCAGCACTGGAGTAAGGAGAAAATTTTCCTGGCTCCAGAATTCGAGATCCTTGCGGTGTAGATACTCCCATAAACTCTCATCATCGCCAGGTAAAGGATAATCCGCTTGTACACTATCAAGTTCCTCTTTGAGAAATTGCATGACTTGCTGGAGTGGTGAGTGACTGGCTGTAGCCGAGAAGTCAATTCGTAAGTGAATGGGCAAGTAGTGCTCCGCCCTCAGCAACGGATACAACCCCGCCTGCAACAATGAAGTCTTGCCCAGTCCGGATTTACTGTATATGACTGTTAATGGCGCTAGCCGAATCAGCCGCAAGGCCTCGGCAGCCTCTTCGTTGCGCCCAAAAAAGAAATCCCTGGAGTCTTCATCATAAGAATCTAAGCCAGGCCATGGGTTTTGGCTACTTAGTTTTTTTGTGAGGTTACTCGAAGATCCTTTCATGATTGCATGCTCCCTCGTCGAGCAATACGCACTAAGTCTCTCAGCTTTTTAGCAAATGCTTCATCTGGCTGTCCCTCTGGCGCGTAAGCAAAGTTCAGGTGTTCGTCGGCCCACACCCGAGCCGATTTAGCAGTGTAATTTTCTGGAACAAATTCGGAGTCGATCACAACTGGGAAAATATACTCGTAATTCATTTCTTTCAGACGTTGGGTTGCCTCACCCCATTCGCTGAAGACAAAGGCTTGTTCACGTTGATTGCATGCTTGCGAGAGAAGTGGCAGAAAATAACGGCAATTTCGAATGCCGTCGAGAATATGGCGTTGATAGTCCTGTCCCGGCTCGAGCGTCTTGCGGTCAAACCATACCTCACTATCAGCGATGCCCAGTCCGAGTAGCGATTGATACAGCCTTTCTGCTCGAGGAAGGTCTGTTTTTCTTGAATAACTGATGAAAAACATTGTCTTGCGTGGAGGGATATCGTGAATGACATGTGCACTCTCTTGCATAGGAGTACCATACTCCTTCAGCCAGCGCCGGTGTAGTTCAGCAACAAACTCAACGGGCGATAGATCCGAAAGAATCTCGGTTCCTCCTCCATATCTGTTCAGGAAACGAGTGAAATTTTCCTCCGGCTGCAACTGTTCAATTAACCAAGAGCGCCTGTAATTCTCAGAAAGCCGTTTCTGATTGGTTGCGCGCAAGAAAAAGCGACTCAACCATTCTGGAAAATTACATCCGATCAATAGCAAATTGCGTTGTTGTAGTTCACCGAGAAATGTGCCAAATATCTGGCGACCGTAAGCAATCATATTATGTGCATATTCAAGTACATCCTCGTCATGAATTGCAAACATAGGTGCAGAGCGCGATTTACCGAAAAGATACAATACGTTTACTTCTCCCGAGCGTGTCTGCCAGCCTGGAAGCAAGTCCCTCCCTTCACTGGTCGGTAGATTAGGCGAATGGATCAACTCGTTTACAGCGCAACGCTGTCTTAGGCTGCGGGCGAGCAGATCATCTGAAGTCAGTGTTACGAAAAGGCGAAAGTGAGCGATCTCAGCTAACTGCCGAATTGGCGCCGGTACCACAAAATCTTTGGCCTCGGTTACTGCATGAATTGCTTCATGTACTGCATCGTAAAGATCCTGCTGGCCAATGCTCCCCTTCAGCTGTGAGACTACCTCGTTGAGTTCACGGAACGGAGATAAAGGTAATTCACCAGCATCTTTTCCACAATCCTTTAAGAGCCGCGCAGCGATCTGTGCCTGAAGGGACGTCCGTCCGTCAGCCCCCACCAGCAATCGAGACCCGATGATCGGAACGACATTGTTCTCTCCAATATTATTCATCAGTTTCTTCCACGCTGATTCGTTCATATCTTCCCCCAGTTATTGTCAAGCAGTTTTTTCAAACGGTATTGTGAAGTTATGTTACTGATAAATTGTATAAATGCGAAAAGCATTATCGTAAGTCATCATTGCGTATCAGCAATAGTAGATGCTAATCGGAAACATCCTTAAAATGCGATTTAAGTTAATGATAAACAATCTTCCTTTAAAGAAAATAGTAAACCGATTCAGGGCAATTTTCTAGTTGGAAAATGAGATATGTTGATTTTTTTGAAGTCTAAAATTTAGTAGGAAAGAATATGAAATGTGCTGTCAAAAATGAAGTCCCGGGTTAAGCAGAACTGTTGTTTAACAGTATCACAATTCAGAACAGTATGATCGGCAAGGGCTATTGCCTTGATAGTATTTTTGTTGAACCATTATGGCGTACAGTAAAGTATGAGTGCATGTATACTGAAGCTAAAGTATTTAGTGATTTAAAGGAGATAAGGTAGAGTTTGATTCAGTTGTTGGCAGTATAATCAGGTGCTTTCATCGATGGTTCATAACGAAATGCTGGATAAAGTGTGTTGTTATGACAAAACAATTCGTCAGATTATTGCCGAGCTTAATTCTACTCGTCGGTTGCATAGTTGATAGGAGCCACTTCAAGGAATAAAGGATTGTGAAATCAACTTGTTCAAAAAACTGATGTAGCACTTTATACAGAACCAATAAAATGATTTTTATGAAAATTTTAAAGGCTTTTTATTCCAAATAACCCTAATGTAATGATTCTTACTATGCACACATTTACATTGATTTTTCTTACTGCATTATTGCTGACAGCAGTCACGCAAATTTGGCTGTCAATAAGGCATATTCGCCATGTGCGCGCACATCAGGATAAAGTGCCGGAGGAGTTTTCCAGCCAAATCAGCTTAACGGATCACCAAAAAGCTGCGGATTACACTTGTGCAAAAACTCGTGCGGGATATCCGGGTATTTTGCTGCATGTTGCGCTTTTATTGGCATTCACGCTAGGCGGCGGCTTGAATTTACTCAGCGATTTTTGGTCAGCTTGGATAGATGAGCCATTGGCACATGGCATGGCGCTGATTATCAGCACCTTTTTTTTAATGAGCGTTGCCGAAATTCCCTTAAGTTATTACCGCATTTTTGTGATCGAGGAACAGTACGGTTTTAATAAAATGACTCCGGCAATGTTTTTTGCCGATCTTTTGAAACAAGCGGCATTAGGCTTGTTGCTTGGAGCGCCTCTATTATTATGTGTGCTCTGGCTGATGGAAAAAATGGGAGAGAGCTGGTGGCTCTATGTATGGCTAGCATGGATAGCGTTTAATTTATTCGTTCTGGCGATTTTTCCAACCTGGATTGCGCCGCTGTTCAATAAATTCACGCCGCTTGAGGATGCGAGTCTCAAGTCTCGCATCGAGCAATTGATGAACAAGTGCGGTTTCAAAGCGAGCGGTTTATTCGTCATGGACGGTTCGCGACGCAGTAATCACGGTAATGCTTATTTCACCGGCTTTGGTAAAACCAAGCGTATTGTGTTTTTTGACACCTTACTATCTCGTTTGAATCCGGCTGAAATCGAAGCAGTACTGGCGCATGAATTGGGGCATTTTAAGCATCGGCATGTCATTAAACGCATTGCGATATCGTTTTTAATGAGCCTGGCTTTTCTTTGGATGCTTGGCTATCTAATGGAACAACGCTGGTTTTATGAGGGGTTGGGAGTCTCGGTATCAGCCGTGCCGTCAACGGCTATGGCATTGTTGTTGTTTTTCTTGGTGATGCCGGTATTCACATTCCTGCTGCATCCGTTATCCAGTATTTATTCACGCAAGCATGAGTTTGAGGCCGATGCTTATGCCGCGCAAAATTCATCGGCGGATGATTTGATTCATGCATTGGTTAAACTCTATCAGGACAATGCTGCGACGCTTACGCCGGATCCGTTGCATTCCGCTTTTTATGATTCACATCCGCCAGCATCGATCCGTGTGGCGCATTTACAAAGTCAGGGGCAAGCATGAGCAATAACGTATGTGATTTAACCGCGAAGCAGTGTAAACCGTGCGAAGGCGGTATTCCGCCGCTTCCGGACTCTGAAGCGGTTGCTTTTTTGCAGCAACTGGAAGGCTGGCAACGGCAAGACAAGCACATCAGCAAAACCTACGCATTTAAAAATTACTATCAAACTATGGCCTTTGTGAATGCGGTGGCATGGATTTCACATCGCGAGGATCACCATCCGGATATGCTGGTCGGTTACAATCAATGCGTGGTTACGTATACCACCCACGCGATTGGCGGGTTGTCGGAAAATGATTTTATCTGTGCGGCTAAAATCGATAAGTTTTTCACAATTTGAGTATTTTCCGTAAAAAAGCCGGGCCGCAAACAGAGAGCCTAATCGGATTAGTAGTTGCCGCATTTGGCCGGCATTTTTCGGTTAAAACATCAAGCGGTGAAATAATTTCCTGTGTTATGCGCGGCAAGAAAGGTGGCATCGCTTGCGGCGATCGGGTGGAATACCAGCTTACTACTACCGGGCAAGGTGTGATCGAGGCGGTTAAGCCGCGTAGTTCAAAGTTGTACCGCAGCGATGCATTCAAGGAAAAAATCATCGCTGCCAATGTAACGCAAGTGATTATCGTAATAGCGGCGATTCCGAGTTTTAGTGAGGAATTGATTAATCGCTGCTTGGTCGCGGCTGAAAGTGAGAAGATTGAAGTATTGATCGTGTTGAACAAAGCCGACTTGATTGAACCGACACAATCGGCGATGGAAACGTTGTCGTTATACCGCAGCCTGGGTTATCGCGTACTGCCCATCAGTGCCTTACAGGATGTTTCCGCACTGCGTCCCTATTTGCAAAATCATCTAAGTGTCTTGGCCGGGCAATCCGGCATGGGAAAATCGACATTGCTGAACGCGCTGATTCCGCAAGCCCGGCGCGCTACTGCAGAAATATCCGAAGCGCTCGATTCCGGTACTCATACCACCACGCACTCGCAGCTTTATGCATTGGATGCAAATAGCGCAATCATCGATTCTCCGGGATTTCAGGAATTCGGACTCAATCATGTTCCAGAAGAAAACCTGGCTTGGGATTTTATCGAATTTCACCCTTATATCGGCCAGTGCAAATTCAGCAATTGCCGACATAATCAAGAGCCAGGGTGCGCAGTGGTCCAAGCAGCACAGCAAGGAAAAATCCATCCCAAAAGGCTGGATTTTTATCAACGCTTGCTGTGCTGAAAATATTCAGCTCTTAAGAACGAATCTGAAATGTCTTGGAATGTTACCGTATCACTGTGGGATGCGGTAAGCTGATAAAATAGAGCCTGATGTAATCTTCAGGCAATACCGCCAACGCCTAGAAGACTCAAATCAAGGCTTCCGGTAACTTCAACTTCGCCATACCAAAATTCATTAATTAACGTTATTGTTTCATTTTTAATCAGTTCGGCTAATTCCTGATCGCTGCGATTAGCGGGATCGTTCAATGCATCGGTTAGTAATGACCGGTATTCGTCAACGTTGCTGCCGTTATGTGCAAAACCTTTGAGTTCATTTAATTCCGTATCATCAAGCGCTGAATATAGGTTAATCAACGTGCCATAAACCAGGGATTCAATTTTTTCATTGGTTGCAGGAACATTATTGCCCAAATGCGGAACTCCTAGTTCGTCTGGGGTGTAGATACTATCAGCTTGTTGATAATTGAATACGGGTTCAAAAAAGAAATCGTAATCCAATGGATCAACATTTGGTTTTACCAGGTTAGCAAGGGAGGCTGCCGATAACGCATCGCTGCGCTCGTTAAACCCGACCAGACTGGCCAAGTCACCCAATTCTGAGTTAAACAAGATTTTGGTGTCTTCAAGCACTCTGCTGTCGAATCCGGAGGAGAAAAAATAATCGCTGATAATATCTGTTGAATATCCAGTGATGTCGCTGAGGTGTTGAGTAGTGATGCCGAATTCTTTGGTGGTATCCAAAATAAGCTGGGGTTGCTCAATATTCGCCAAAATAAATGCATTGGCTTCTTCAACAGTCAATTTCAAAAATGCTAAAACTTCTTGTCCTGTGGCCATTAGGTTTACCTTTAAAATAAAAAAAATTAAGTGAAAAGAATATCTATCAATTACTGATATTATTTTTCTTTCCATCAAGGATGATTATCACAGTTTTATTAAAATGCTCTAATAAGTATAGTGTTTTGTAAGTGGCTTGCTGAAAGATAAAATTCAGCGATGATTCTATCCTTAAACATTTATTGACGTGCGAAAAATGCTGCGGCATGATGCGCGCATCAAAAATTCAAACGGCTTTTTGTCTGTTTCCAAAGATTTTTTGTATCCTTTAAGCTTAATCACTACATGACTATCACCCCTAATCGCCGATGGGCAATGATTGCCGGACCGCTACTGGCTGCGGCAGTGGCATTCAGCATGAATCAATGGGGCTGGCAAACGCAAGCCTGTTGGACCGGCGCGGTGGCGGTTTTGTGTGTGGTGTGGTGGATTTTTGAGCCAATTCCTATTCCCGCCACGTCGATCATCCCACTCGCAATTTTTCCCTTGACAGGTGTGCTGCCTCAAGAAAAAATTGCGGCGGCATATGGCAATGAATTGATTCTGTTGATGTTGGGCGGGTTTATTTTGTCAGCAGCGATGGAGCGCTCCGGGGCGCATCGCCGCATTGCATTGGGCATGGTCAATGTCATGGGTGGTCAAAGCAGCCGCCGTATTGTGCTGGGTTTTATGGTGGCGGCTGCGGCGTTGAGCATGTGGATCTCGAATACTGCGACAACGTTGATGATGCTGCCGATTGCGTTGGCGGTTATTGCGCAAAGCCCGGATAAAAAAATGGCGCTTCCGCTATTGCTGGCGATTGCTTACGGTAGTAGCATCGGCGGTTTGGGCACGCCGATCGGAACCCCGCCGAATCTGGTGTTCATGCAACAATACGAGAAATTTACAGGTACGGCCGTGAGTTTCTTGCAATGGATGAATTGGGGATTGCCGGTAGTACTGATTTTTATTCCGATAGCCGGATTGTGGCTAACACGTAAACTCCATTACCGCGGGCTATTGACGATTCCGCCCGCAGACGCTTGGCGGCCGGAAGAACGCCGCGTGCTGATTATTTTCGCATTGACTGCATTAGCGTGGATTACGCGCCTTGAACCCCTCGGCGGCTGGAGCGCGTGGTTAGATCTCAAAGGTGCAAACGATGCCATCGTAGCGCTAGTTGCTGTGGTTGCGTTGTTTTTGGTACCGAACGGACGCGGCGGCAGATTAATCGATTGGGAAACGGCCGAGCGCGTGCCTTGGGGGATTTTAATCCTGTTTGCGGCAGGCATTGCCATTGCGCAAGCTTTCATGGAATCCGGTTTGTCGCATGCCATCGGCGATCACTTGACAATGCTTGCCAGCTTGCATCCATTGCTGATGATTGCCATCATCGCCTTGCTCGTCACCTTTCTCACCGAAACTACCAGCAACACCGCAACCACAATTTTATTGTTACCCATCCTCGCTTCCGCCGCGCTTGGCGCCGGGCTCGATCCAAGCCTGTTGATGGTGCCCGCCGCGATGAGCGCAAGCTGCGCTTTCATGCTGCCAGTCGCGACCGCACCCAATGCTATCGTGTTCGGTAGCGGTCACGTCACTGTCGCTAATATGGCGCGGGAAGGATTGGCATTGAATTTTATCGGCGTAGCAGTGATTACGGTGGTTTGTTATTTTTTAGTGAAGTAACGAGTTAAATAAAACTAAGTGCTGGTACAAGAAATTCAATACTACAAAATTGATAAGTATTTTTCACATTTTTCGGAGAGATAAAATGAACACTTTGATTAATAAATTAGGCTGGATATTGTTTTCTCTTCTAGGCGCATCCGCCTTCGCCGTCATCGCCCTCAATCGCGGCGAATCGATCGGTGCGATCTGGATCGTGATTGCGGCGGTGTGCGTGTATTTGATTGCATTCCGTTTTTATAGCCTGTTCATAGCGAACCGGGTGCTGAAACTGGATGCAACGCGCATGACACCGGCGTATAAGCACAACGATGGTCTGGATCATGTGCCGACTAATAGATATGTGTTGTTCGGCCATCACTTTGCAGCCATTGCGGGAGCGGGGCCGTTGGTGGGGCCGATTCTGGCGGCGCAAATGGGTTATTTACCCAGTATGCTGTGGTTATTGGCTGGCGTGGTTTTTGCCGGTGCGGTGCAGGATTTCATTGTGTTGTTCATTTCCACGCGGCGCAATGGCCGCTCGCTCGGCGATTTGATCAAATCTGAACTTGGGCAATTGCCCGGTATGATTGCGATGTTCGGTACTTTCTTTATCATGCTGATCCTGTTGGCGGTGCTGTCATTAATCGTCGTTAAAGCACTGGCGGAATCTCCGTGGGGAACGTTCACGGTGGCGGCCACCATCCCAATCGCACTGTTTATGGGGGTTTATGCGCGCTATTTCCGCCCTTGCGCAATAGGTGAAATATCGTTGATCGGCTTTGTTTTATTGATGCTGTCCATTGTCGCCGGACAGTATATTCAGGAAGATCCCATGTGGGGAGCAGTATTTACCTTAACCGGTGAGCAGTTGACCTGGTTGCTGATTGGCTATGGCTTTATTGCCGCGGTATTGCCGGTGTGGTTGTTGCTGGCGCCACGCGATTATTTGTCGACATTCTTGAAAATCGGCACAATCGTCGGATTGGCAATCGGCGTCATCATTATTTCCCCTGAACTGAAAATGCCCGCGCTGACACAATTTATCGATGGCTCGGGTCCGGTCTGGTCGGGCGATCTGTTTCCTTTTTTGTTTGTTACCGTTGCATGTGGCGCGATTTCCGGATTCCATTCGTTGATTGCCTCGGGCACCACGCCAAAAATGATTCAAACTGAGTCCGATGCGCGTTTTATCGGATATGGCGCCATGCTGATGGAATCATTTGTCGCAATTATGGCGTTGGTTGCGGCAGCGGCATTGGAACCGGGAATTTATTTCGCCATGAACAGCCCCGCGGCTATCATCGGCACCACGGCAGAATCGGCTGCACAAACCATTGCGCAATGGGGATTTTATGTCACGCCGGAAATGATCACGCAAACCGCACAGAATGTCGGCGAACATAGCATCGTATCGCGCACCGGCGGCGCACCGACGCTGGCGGTTGGCATGGCGCAAATTCTGTCGGAGGTTATCGGCGGGACGGCCATGATGGCTTTTTGGTACCATTTTGCCATTTTGTTTGAAGCGTTGTTCATTTTGACCGCAGTCGATGCGGGAACGCGTGCGGGACGTTTCATGTTGCAGGATTTGCTCGGTTCGTTTATTCCTGCAATGAAACGCACCGATTCCCTGACTGCCAGCCTGGTTGCCACCGGACTTTGTGTTGCCGGTTGGGGTTATTTTTTGTACCAAGGCGTGGTAGATCCGTTGGGAGGCATTAATACGCTGTGGCCGTTATTCGGCATCGCCAATCAAATGCTGGCGGGCATTGCGCTGATTCTCGCCACCTGTGTGCTGTTTAGAATGAAACAAGATCGCTTTGCCTGGGTTACCGCCATACCGGTGGTATGGGTGAGCGTTTGTACGCTGACCGCCGCTTGGCAAAAGATTTTTCATGACAATCCGCGCATCGGTTTTTTGGCACACGCGGAACAATATCAGGAAGCGGTTGCGCAAGGCATCGTACTGGCGCCTGCCAAGTCAATTGAGCAAATGCAGCAAGTCATTTTTAACGACTATGTCAATACATCGCTAGCTGCCTTGTTCATGATGGTGCTGATCAGCATGCTGTTTTTCGGTATCCGGACCGTGTTGCAAGCACGAAGCATTCATCACCCGACTGTCCAAGAAGCGCCTTTTGAATTGCTACCCGCTTATGCGGCAATCGATAAATAATTTTGGAGAAAAAACAAATGATCAAGACTATTACTCAAACTATTCAATATATTGCACAAAGCATGCGATTGATGGTCGGCGTTCCGGACTATGGCACGTATGTTGAGCACATGCGGGCCGCGCACCCGGATCGATCCATCATGTCTTATGAAGAATTTTTCCGCGAACGCCAGGAAGCGCGTTATGGCGGAAAAGGCCGAATGAGCCGTTGTTGTTAATGGGATTACTGGCGCTAGTCAAGAAAATAACCTTGTGTCAGTATCCAAGCTTTCCATGCGGATAGGCACAAAAGTGTAAAGAAGGCTGCCAGTAAATCGTCGAACATCACGCCAAATCCTCCTTTGAGCCGGTCGTCAAAATATCGAATCGGTTGGGGTTTGGCGATATCGAAAAAGCGGAACAAAATAAACGCAGCCAACTGCCATGCCCAATTAACCGGTGTAAAGTATAGAACCAGCAAAAATGCCACCGTTTCATCCCACACCATACTGCCGTGATCCGGCGCACCGAGCGCTTTGCCGCTCAGCCCGCATGCCCAAATACCGGCAATGAACATGATATCGAGCAGCAATAAAAAATACAGCGGACTGAGATAATAATTAATAACCCAAAATAACGGAAAAGCCGCAAGCGTTCCCATGGTGCCAGGCGCCACGGGAATCAATCCGATACCGCCGGAAAATGAGATGAAATAAGCGGGGTGACTGTAAACCAGGCTTAAGCCGGGTTTAAAAGGAACCGGCGAGTTGCCATGCAAATCATCAGCCTCGGGTGCTGAAGTGTTCATATCCTGAGTTCTCCAATGTAATGATTTTTCCCTGACCATCCTTCACAATTACGCCATCACCAAAACAAACTTCACCGATCCGGGTGAGGTGAATATCCAGTTTTTCAGCAAGGCCGGCAATTTTATTGCGGTTGTTTGGAGATGCCGTGAAACATAATTCATAATCATCTCCACCCGCCAGCAGGCATTCGAGTGCAAGTGGCATGGATAGATATTTTTTTAATATCGCAGAGCATGGAATCTTATCCATTGCAATACAGGCTGCTTTTTCCGAAGCGGTCAGAATATGGCCTAAGTCAGCGAGTAAACCATCTGAAATATCGATTGCGCTATGCGCTAACCCAATCAAACGTTGTCCCAGCTCAACGCGCGCTGTGGGCATTAACAGTGATTGCAAGCATTGCGAAATCTCATCTGCTGCAAGAGATATGTTCTTTAACTCGTGATTGAGCGCTAAAGCCGCATCGCCTAAGCGGCCGGAAATCCAGATATCATCGCCCAATTGCGCGCCGCTGCGCCGTAATGCCTTGCCGGTAGTTACTTCTCCGATAATTTGAACACAAATGTTAAGCGGTCCGGCTGTAGTATCGCCGCCAACCAATGTAACCTGATACTGATCGGCGAGCTTAAAAAAGCCTGCGCTGAATTCACTCAACCATGTATTTTTACTTGCCAATTCATCGGGCAGCGTCAATGCTAGTAACACCCAGCGAGGAGTGGCTCCCATGGCGGCCATGTCGGAAAGATTGACTGCAAGAGATTTATAACCGAGTCTGTAGGGATCGGTATCCGGGAAAAAATGTTTGCCAGAAACTAAAGTGTCGGTGGAGACGGCTAATTCGCTATTGACAGCAGTTGCGATCAGCGCGGCATCATCGCCGATTCCAAGCACAGTATTGCGCGCAGGCCGTTTGAAGTAACGGTTAATGATATCGAACTCAGAATTCACGCGGAAAAGTTAAATGAAATTAATTGCCCGGCTTCTGCGCTTCTATTTCGGCAGAACGTATTTGTGCGGCAATTTTGTCCAAGACGCCGTTTACATATTTGTAGCCGTCGCTACCGCCATAAGATCTGGCTAATTCGATGGCTTCGTTGATAATTGCCCGATAGGGAATTTCCGCGTGGTAGGCTAATTCATAAGTACTTAATAATAAAATAGCCATTTCAACCGGACTCAGTTCATTAAGCGGGCGGTCCAAGCTGGGTTGAATATGTTTCTCGAGTTCTTCAACATGCTCCAATACGCCATGCAAGACTTGAGAAAAATGTTTAGCATCGGCATGCTTAAATCCATCCGACTCACGTATCTGTTTCTCAATAAAGTCTGCAGTACCGCCAGCAACTTTCCATTGATAAATGCCTTGCAATAAAAATTCACGAGCAAAGCGCCGCCGGCTTTTGGGCTTATTGGTTTTTTTATTGGTGTTGGCTTCGGTTTTTGCGAGTGCGCTCATCATAACTCGATTTCATCAATTTTAATTTGTAAGTTGGCCATTTCCACCGCTGCCCGGGCAGCTTCAATCCCTTTTTGACTCATGCGGGCAATGGCTTGATCATCGTTGTCAGTCGTCAAGATGCCATTTGCAATCGGCGTTTCCATATCGATTTGTACCGTCATCAAGCCGCGTGCCGACTCGTTCGCAACCACTTCAAAATGATAGGTGTCGCCGCGGATTACCGCACCCAGAGCAATGAGTGCATCGAATTGATCGGCTAATGCCATTCGGCTTAGAGTCATTGGAATTTCTAAAGCGCCGGGTACGGTTATAAGTAGAATATTGGAATCTTGCACCCCTAATTTTCCGAGTTCGGCGGTACATGCACCGAGCAATCCTTCTCCGATATCGATATTGAATCGGCTCATGACAATACCGATGCGCAGATCAGTGCCATCCAGATTGGGTTCAAATTCGAGTATATTGTCATAGTAGGGCATTGTTGACTCCTGTTAATTTAATAATTGAAATAGACCTGCTCATTGTATTAACGGAAGTTAAATTTTAGCGTGAATGAGTGTCTACGTAACGGGCTACTTCCAAACCAAACCCGGTTACGCTTGGCATTTTTCTGGGCGTGGCCATCAAACACATTTTTCCTACGTGAAGGTCTTTTAGAATTTGCGCGCCAATGCCATGATGACGCAAATCCGCTTTGATTGGATTAGGAAAGTGAGACTCTTTGGATTCAATGCGTTCAATTAATTTAAATGCGCTTTCTTTGCGATGTAATAAAACAATTACACCTTTTCCCGCGTCTGCAATCAGTTTCATGGCTTCGTGGATATTCCAGGAATGACTGCCGTCTTGAATGTCCAGCAAGTCGATAACGGATAATGGCTCATGGACACGAACCAATGTTTCGCTCGCCGGGTCGATGTCGCCTTTTACGAGAGCTAAATGGATGGTATTGGCTATCTCGTCACGATACGCTACCAATAGAAATTCACCGTATAATGTTTTAATTGGGCGTTGTGCTACACGTGTTATCAAACTTTCCGTTTGATTCCGGTATTGAATGAGATCCGCTATGGTGCCGATTTTGAGCTGGTGTTTGCGGGCAAAGTCCATTAAGTCTGGCAATCGTGCC
The DNA here is from genome assembly GCA_008015565.1 of Nitrosomonas sp. Classification (GTDB taxonomy): domain Bacteria; phylum Pseudomonadota; class Gammaproteobacteria; order Burkholderiales; family Nitrosomonadaceae; genus Nitrosomonas. The sequence goes on from SSFV01000001.1 coordinate 23,140, forward strand.
ATGCTACCGTCTTCTTTTAGAATCTCACAAATTACTGAGGCTGGTGTTAAACCGGCTAGTCTGGCTAAATCGCATCCTGCTTCGGTGTGTCCGGCGCGCACTAACACGCCTCCTTTTTGTGCCATCAATGGGAAAATATGGCCTGGCTGCACAAGGTCTTGCGGTTTAGCGTCTGCTTTGACGGCAACTTGAATGGTACGTGCGCGATCCGCTGCGGAGATTCCAGTAGTAACGCCGCTGGCTGCTTCAATCGATAATGTGAAATTGGTACCTAAAGGGGCGCGATTGGCGGATACCATGAGCGGTAGATCCAATTGATGACACCTTTCTTCGGTCAAGGTTAGGCAGATTAGGCCACGGCCATACGTTGCCATGAAATTGATTGCTTCTGCAGTCACAAAATCGGCCGCTAAAATCAGATCGCCTTCATTTTCGCGATCTTCTTCATCGACAAGAATAACCATTTTGCCATGCTTAAGTTCGGCAATAATGTTTTCAATGGCACTGATTTTCATGACTATTATCTTTTAGATATTGAATATTCAACAATCTTGCCACATAACGTGCCAGCATGTCGGTTTCCAAATTTACGCGCATACCTGGTGAAAGTTTATGCAAAGTCGTGTTTGCCAAAGTGTGAGGAATTAAATTGATAGAAAACCGGTCACCCTCGATTGCATTAATTGTTAAACTGACACCATTGACAGCAATGGAGCCCTTGCAAGCGAGGTAGGGCAACACCGGCTGCGGTGCCTGGATGGTTAATTGAAAACATTCACCAGCGGGTTCGAATTTAACTACAGTTCCGGTTGCATCGACATGCCCGCTTACCAGATGGCCACCTAACCGGTCCGACAGGCGCATGGCTTTCTCAAGATTGACGGCAGCACCGGCGTGATCCAATCCATACGTACAGTTCAACGTTTCTTGTGAAACATCCACAATGAAATGACTGGCGTGCAACGCCGTAACAGTCAGGCAAATACCGTTGATCGCAATACTATCACCGATTTTGACATCGCCGAAATCTAAGCTGCCAGCTTTGATGCTCAGATGCATACCATGCATGGTACTGTTTTCTATAGGTTTGATCTGATATATTTCACCGATTGCTTCTATGATTCCAGTAAACACAGCAAATTTCCTAATCTTATTGAATACGTTGGATCATAGTGGAGGTATTATTACCCGGAATTAACAATGTATGACTTCGCTGATCCATTCTGTGTACACGATATCGTATCCTCATGAGTATATCCTGATTGCAAGCCAGTCAGATGTGTTTCCGAGTATCGATTGTTTCGATAGTATAGCTGTTAACAGTTAGCTCGTGCTCATATGAACGATATAATGATAGTGTTTCAATATGCTAAATCGCTATGATTACCCTCGCGGCATCAAGGCGCAAATTGCTTGCTTTCAATGCGCTGGTTAAATGTTGCAGTTGCTGTTCAAAGTACTGAATTTCTTCGTCGCGCACGTTCGGGTTAATTTTATGCAACGATTTCAGGCGTTCGATTTCGGGTGCCAAAGTTTGCTGGATGCGCGCTTCAGCCTGGGTGATGAGTTGCGGGGCTTGCGCGCTGGCTTGTTGTTCACTGACGGTTAACAGCTCGCGGATCACGTCCTCTTTCATTTGGATTACTTGCTTGGCGATGCCGGTCGCAACCGATTGTAAGCACTGATTGATCGATTCATGATCGAGGTACGGATAATCGCTGTTGCCTTGCTCGTCAAGCAAAATGCGAATCACCGCGGGCGGCAGGTAGCGGTTGCTTTGCTGCACATTGTGTCCAGTCTTTTCCAATACGTACAGGCTTTCCAGTAATAAAGTGCCCGGTTCAACCCTTTTGTGTTTCATTGCAACGACCACCGCATTGCCGTTTTCTTGGCTCAGAATCCGTTCCATTGCATGCGTGACCATCGGGTGTTCCCACGTAAGGAAGTGCATATCCTCGTTACTCAGCGCCACGCCGCGCGAGTAGGTGATGACCGAGCCTTCATCGTCCAACCCGGGAAACGGCATGCTCATGTGTTCGCTCGGTTCGATCAAGAAGCTGCCGGTGCGGTGTTCTTCGATGTGCACGCCGCAGCAGTCGAATACCGTGTCCATATATTGCGGTAAAGCGGGATCGTCATCCTGCGCTTGTGCTTGCTGGTAAAGCTGTTCGGCAATGGCAGGACGGAAAGAATTGTATTCCAGTAACTTATCGCGTCCGCGATCTAATGCATCGTTAAGGATTTGGTTGGCGGATTGCGTAGTGCTGATCAAGTCTGCGAGCACATTGATATCAGTCTGACGTTGGTGCAGCGCAGTGACAAGCGTGTCTTCCACTTGTACAAAGACGGTTTGACCGGCCGGACAGGTTTTTTCGAATGCATTTAAGCCTTCGTGATACCAATGAAACATCACCGCCAGCGCGCTGTTTTCCAGATAAGGCACATGAACTTGGATGGTTTCGGTCTGGCCGATGCGATCGAGGCGTCCGATGCGTTGTTCGAGCAGATCAGGATTGAGCGGTAGATCGAATAGCGCCAGATGATGCGCAAACTGGAAATTGCGGCCTTCGCTGCCGATTTCCGAGCACACCAGCACTTGGCCGCCGGTTTCGCGGTCGGCAAAGAATGCCGCGGCGCGGTCGCGTTCGACCAGGCTCATGCTCTCGTGAAATACCGGAATGAATTGCCCGGTTTTTTCTTTTAGTGCTTGCGCCAAATCGCGTGCGGTTTGGGCGTTAGCGGCGATGACCAGCACTTTTTCCGGTTTCACCCGCTTAAGCGTGGCGATCAGCCAATTCACGCGCGGATCGATTTCGGTCCAGTAAGGCTGCTCAGGTTCGGCTCTGACCTGGTAGAGCAGTTCAGGACATAGCAATAATTGCGGCTTGGATAATTGTGTGGTTTCAAACGTTTCTAAGCATTGCTGATATTCCTTCGGTAATATCTGCGGAGCCGGGTTGAGCTTGCGTTCAGGAAATCCTTTTACCGCTGCACGCGTGTTGCGAAACAAAATGCGTCCAGTACCGTGCCGATCCAGCAATAAATCAGCCAGCATTTTCCTTGCTTGCCGGTTTTGTTGTTCATTGGCTTGCTTATCTTGTAATTGTGCCAGCAATGCTTGGGATTGAGCGGCATTGGTGGTTGACTGGATAGTTTGTTTAACTGCATTGCTCAAATCCTGGTTTTCGAGCAATGCTTCCACTGCTTTCGCAATGGGTTCATATGATTGTTCCTCGGCTATAAACGCCGCAAAGCTGTTGAAGCGATGCGGATCCAACAGGCGTAAACGGGCAAAATGGCTGGCTTTACCTAATTGCTCCGGAGTGGCTGTCAATAACAATACGCCCTTAGTACAACCTGCCAGTTGTTCGATCATGACATACTCCGGACTGGCTGCTTGTTCGGACCAGTGCAAATGATGCGCTTCATCGACCACGAGCAAATCCCAGTTGCCCTGCAGCGCAGCTTTGAATCGTTTGGGATATTGATGTAGAAAATTCAGGCTGCACAACACCAGTTGTTCGCTATGAAATGGATTTTCCCATTCTTTGCTTTCTTCAAGCGACAAGCAGCGTTCTTCATCAAAGATACTGAATTTCAGGTTGAAGCGTCGCAACATTTCAACTAGCCACTGGTGGATCAAGGTTTCTGGAACCACAATCAGTACGCGCCCGGCGCGCTCCGTCAATAATTGTTGATGCAGGATGAGTCCCGCTTCAATCGTTTTTCCCAAACCGACTTCGTCGGCTAACAGAACTCGCGGTGCATAACGCCGTGCGACTTCATGGGCAATATAGAGTTGATGCGGTATTAGGCTGGTACGTGTGCCAACCAGTCCAAACAGCGGGGCGCTAACCAAGCGATTGCGTATTTGCAGTGTTTTATAGCGGATTCTGAACCACTTGTCTTGGTCGAATTGACCGGCAAACAAACGTTCCGTTGGACGATTTAACTGTAAGTAATGTGCTAACTGTTCTTCAGCAAGTTCAAGTTTTTCTCCGCTTTCGTTTATCCCTGAATAAACGATTAAAGCATTACGTTCATGGACTCCGGTGACTTTTAACGTAATATCGTCATGACTGATGATGACATCGCCTGCTTTGAAAATTACACGTGTCAGAGGTGCCGAATGTTTGGCGTACGAGCGAGTTTCTCCCGCTGCGTTGAAAGCAATAGTAACAATTCTGTGCTCAACGGTTTGAACCGTACCCAGCCCCAATTGTAAATCGACATCGCAAATCCAACGTTGCCCTGGCTTAAAATCATGCATGAATTACTTTCTGATTAATGAGAAGGAGCAGTATGGTAATGGAAAGTCAGGAGAAATATTACTATTTGTTCTACTCGTTGAAATTATATGATGAAAAACAACGGTGAGAAGTCGATTTGATAGTTGCTTAACAATGGATTAGGGTGGTTATATAGAAAATTAGCCGGTTAATCATCTTCTTAGAGATCCATTAACCGGCTTAGAACAATCGCATGTGTACTTTTGTTAGTACAGTATGCATATTATTTTGCTAAAAGTTTAAAAACAAATTGGCTATAAAGTTATGCATCATTTGATCGGGACGAGCGCTGTGCGGTCGGTTGATAAATTGGTTCATATAACCTAATTCGACCGTCGCATACTGATTGACTTTGTAACCTAACCCCACGAATGCGCGGTTCTGATCGTAACCACGAGAGATAAAAGCAGGGTTATCAACGGTATTCATCGCAATAAACAATTCGCTTTGGACAATGAAACTTAGATTTGGATCAATTGCTGGCATTGGAACGGCTAGTTTAACCAGTTGACGGAATCGATGGCCCACATCATCACTACCAGCAATGGGTGCATTATGATCGAAGAATCGTTGCTCGAAACGGCTACGTGCGGACAATCTACCAAATGAAAAACTATCAGCCCAGGTTACTTGTTGCCAGATACGATGTTCATTAAATGGCTGTGACGCCAGAGGTTCAGCTGTGGGTGCCCAGGCATAACCTGCCCACACAACGATTTTATCGGTTATCGCATAACCTAAGCCAGGACGTATCAAGGATTGCGTGAATTGCGTAGCGTCATTACCGAAACGCCCTTGGCCTTCCATCCACCAACTGAATTTCTTCAAATCGGGATTTTGAGGATTCACGAAACCGAAGTTACCCAGTGCTGTAATATTTCCCCATACTTGAAAATCTTCAACAGTTCTGTCTGCCTTAGCAGGGTTGCTTAATATCAAACCCAGTGCAGCCATTAAAACAAAAAAATTTGTCTTCTTAAACATGCAATCTCCTTAAAACAATATGATTCAGTAAAACTGTAAGTTAAAGCCAGCTATCAATCTAACAACCTATAGCATGTAACAGTTCACTTTGTCAGGTAATCACTTACCTGGTCCTTTCAAACAATTTTTTCTTTTAGCAAGAAGAGTGACAATTATTATTACTTCCTTATAATGCCGTCACGCACATTAACATAATAAATGTAAAGAAAATGTTAAGAAAAACAACTGTTGCAAACAATGGTATTAGCATTGATTACAATTAAAATTTAACGGCCTAAGTCGGTCGCGTAAAAAAAATTAATTCAACTATTAGTGATGTTACGGTGAAATGAGCATGGCAAATGTCAAGAAAGTGTTAAGGACAAAGTCGCTAAGATCGATGCCTGGCGGTAGGTTCATAGCGTAGATAAGACATGCCGAAGAACTCTTTACTTATTGTCTTCTTTATCCACGCCAGACATTAAAAATTTGACCAATAAGGCAAAAATAAAAGGAATTGTGCTGAGCCCAGTAACCATATAATGCTCTGAAGTGAATTGATCGCCTTCGTCCATGATGATGTAGCCAAAAAAAATTACAACCGGGGTAATAATTGATAGTGTTATGACCAAATTAAATAATCCTCTCATCTGTTTTATTCCTCCACAAAATTATTTACCTAAAGTATATGCCTATTTGGGAAGGTATGCCCATGCTATCAAGCTTGATATAACCTCTGTTCATTACAACAGTAAGCAGAGTAAAATTAAAAAATTACGTATTTACAAAAAATACAGATTCACAGATAGATGGAATCAATATTGATCATCACCAATTTTCCTGATAGAAAGACTGCCTCAGCTTTAGCTGAAGCACTGCTCGGTCAGCAATTGGCTGCATGCATCAACATCCTTGGTCCTTGCACTGCACTCTATCGTTGGCAGGGAAATATCGAATCGGCAGAAGAAATTCCAGTGCTCGTCAAAACCCGGCGGCAGAATTATGATCGGGTTGAACAGGTAATTAAGTTGATGCATCCTTATGAACTTCCAGAAGTGATTGTTGTTCCTATTACAGGAGGTTTGCCGGCATATTTGCAGTGGATCGCCGACGAAACAATCCCGCTGTGACTTAAATTACTACTTTAAATAGCAATGCGAATAATCCAATATTTATTACTGATGTTATGCTTGACTGTTGTCAATGCTTCCGCTCAGGAGAGTGGATCTTTTAGTCTGTTGCACAAGTTGCAAGGACTGGGTATCAATCTTGGCCAAAGCAATCAACAAGAACTTTTGCCGCCTGATGAGGCATTTAAGATCTCACTAGAGGTGCGAGATGGTAATACCGTGATTGCCAATTTGACGCCCGCAAAAGATTATTATCTTTATCGCGACAAGATTGCTTTTGAACCTAAGCAGAATGGAGCGACCATTGATAAAATCACATTGCCGCAGGGAAAAATGAAAGATGACCAAACATTTGGTCAAATGGAAGTTTACTATAATCCGGTACAAGCCGTAATTTCGCTAAAACGCGAAGATTCAGCAAGCGAACTACCTCTAACCTTATCAGCAACTTATCAAGGGTGTAATGAGCCGGTCGGCGTATGTTATGCGCCAATTAATAAAGTCATTGATTTGACGTTACCTGCAGTACAAGCTGTCATTGGAACAGTTGCAGAAGCTGTGAGCAGCCAAGCCACGGCAGCTGGAGTTGATACAACGGCTGAACTGTTTCAATTGCCATCCAAGGCGCCTGCGATTGAAACGGAAGCTTACAAAATTGACCGGATGTTTCAATCGGGTGATTATTGGCTGATATTAACCGGATTTTTCGGCGTTGGTTTGTTACTTGCGTTTACACCGTGCGTCTTTCCGATGTTTCCGATTCTGTCCGGAATTATCGCTAATCGTGGCAAACATGTCACCAAAAAACACGGTTTTATTCTAGCGTTGGCCTATGTGCTGGGGATGGCGATCACCTACGCTATTGCTGGGGTGGCAGCGGGGTTGTCCGGTGCCATGCTATCTGCAGCGTTGCAAAATGCTTGGGTATTAGGCACGTTCGCAATTATATTCGTGTTATTGTCTTTCTCAATGTTTGGTTTTTACGAGTTGCAATTACCTGGAGCGCTGCAAACCAAATTATCTCAAGAAGCTGGACAATTGAAAGGCGGTCATTTAACCGGCGTTTTTGGAATGGGAGCATTATCCGCACTAATTGTCGGTCCATGCGTTGCTGCTCCATTAGCAGGGGCCTTGTTGTACATCAGCCAGACCCGGGATGTGATCCTAGGTGGTTCGGCGTTGTTTGTTATGGCGCTGGGCATGGGCGTGCCTTTGTTGTTGCTAGGTACCTCAGCAGGGGCATTATTGCCAAAAACAGGACCCTGGATGGAGTCGATTAAGCGATTTTTTGGAGTATTGTTGCTTGGCGTTGCAATTTGGCTGATTTCTCCGGTAATCAACGAAGTGGTTTATATGTTGTTATGGGCGGCGTTGCTGATTATTTCGGCGATTTATCTGCATGCGATTGATCCATTACCGGAAAGAGCTTCGGGAATGCAGAAATTTCTCAAAGGAATTGGTGTGATCGCATTGCTCATGGGCATTGCTTTGCTCATTGGTGTTTTGTCAGGTAGCAGGGATGTCTTGCAGCCACTTTCGAAAATTGGTGTGGCAGGGGCGGTAAATTCTGGAGAAACTATCCCCGCAAGTTATGCCGTGTTACCTTTCCAACGGGTGAAAACAGTTGCCGAACTGGATGAGCGCATTCACCAGTCTAATGGTAAGTACATTATGGTGAAGTTTTATGCAGATTGGTGTGTGTCATGCAAGGAAATGGAACGTTTCACCCTTTCCGATAGCGCAGTGCAGGCTCGTCTACAAGATACGGTTCTATTGCAGATTGACGTGACTGCTGGTACTGCCGATGATGCCGCATTACTTAAACGCTTTAAGCTTTTTGGTCCGCCGGGGATTTTATTCATTGATCGTCAAGGCAATGACGTTCCTGACATCAAGATCATTGGTTTTCTTAATAAGAATGATTTTTTGACCGTGCTGAACGCGGTACTGATTTAAAAGGATTATCATGATGGCAAAATTAAAACAACTATTAATCTATGCTGGATTAGCAATGCTAGCAATTACCGCGGGTTTTATGTTGCGGTCGCAACTCATGGGTGGTTCGCAATCCGCGCTTTCAGCAGAGGCTAGTCAACAAGGTGCAAAAGCAATTTTTGAAACACAATTGCCTAATGTTGAAGGAGAAATTCAAACGATTTCACAGTGGTCGGGAAATGTCGTGGTGGTAAATTTCTGGGCTACCTGGTGTACGCCATGCCGTGAGGAAATCCCTGAGTTTATAGAGGCACAGAAGAAATTTAGGGATCAGGGATTGATATTTGTAGGTATCGCTATTGATCAAGAGGATAAAGTAAAGATGTTTAGTAAGGAGGTTGGTATCAATTACCCAGTCTTAATTGGTAGCTTAAGTACCTGGTCGCTTTTGGAGGCGGCTGGAAATCGCCATTCTGCACTTCCGTATACTGTTGTGATTAATCGTTCAGGGGAAATTGTTGAAACCTTTTTGGGACGCGTTAATCTCAATAAGCTCGAGAAACGGGTGATACCACTATTAAAAGAACAACTACAAACCCAAACCCCGTACACTATCCAACCTAGTTAACGGTATTCGTATCGCTGGTCTATCATTGCAATAGATGGTGATTTGCTGATTTTATTCATTGCACTTGTTTTTATCCCGCTAACAATTTCACAAAAATCATTTAAATATTGAGCGAGTGATTGAGTGGAACACACTCAAGTAGTTATGCTTTTGAGTAAGAATTATTAATGTCTATCCAATTGGTATGGCCGGTAGCTATAACAGTTTTTTTATTCTTGCTCAGATTGATATGATTAAATCATTAAATTAAAACGAAACTCATATGATTTTTTTGTATGTAGTCAGAGTAACTAATATGTATCATCCGAATGAATGAAATTTCGGTTAACAAGTAATATATTCCCAGCTTAAGCGATAGGTGGGTTTATTAAAAGGATTTACGCTCAACATTGCAATATTAAGACCCTGGTCTACAACGTGGGGTAAGTGCCGGAGGTGTAAGCTGTAGCAAAATAAAATGGGAAGCGGTATTTAGCGGAAGTTTCCCGAAAAAATTGATAATGTCATAAATATCCATTATGAGCAGTTATCAAGTCATGATTTATGCGAAGTCTATTCCAGTTCACATCTATATTGTATACATTAAGAAACTGGCTTTAGCGGTAGATGATTTCTAGCATCTTCAATCTGAAATTTGCGTGGCGGAAAAATTGTTTTTTCAGGAACGCTTAGCATAAAAAAATGGCTCTTTGTTTAAAAGTTTCTCTCCTTTAAATGAGTCAATAAAATGGAATACCATTTTATAAGCAGGGGAATATTGCTATAAAAATCATGATTTTTCCTTGTTTGAGCTGCATCAGCATGCTAGAATTTCGACTCGATTAATTAGCATATGGAAGATATCTATAACTAAGAAAATCTAAGTTACGGATAATAAGGAAAATCGACCAAGGAAATGCAATTATCGTCAATCATGGTGTGGTTTTAACAAAACAGGATTCTGACGTATGACTTCAGTAAACTAGGTGAGTATGGTTAACGTTAAGATTTCTATCGTTCCTAGTCGTACCTGAGATCTGTAAAATTAGTAATATCATGTGGGGGGAAATATGAGAAGTAAATCAGTTGTAACCTGGGCTGGAGTATTCGCTCTCGCCTTGTATTCGAGCATGGCGGTAGGATCTAAATATAATTTACCCGAGCCGCAGAGTGTAATTGCGAAAGATATTTATGATCAGCATATTGTGCTTTTGTGGATTTGCTTGGTAATTTTTATTGGTGTATTTGGTGTTATGTTCTATTCTGTGCTTAAACACCGCAAATCTTTGGGCTATAAGGCTGCGAATTTTCATCACAGCACTGCAGTGGAAATTGTGTGGACGATAATACCTTGTCTTATTCTTGTTGTAATGGCCTGGCCTGCTACAAAAACCGTTATCGCAATGAAAGATACTTCAAGTCCAGATATGACAATTAAGGCCACAGGTTATCAATGGATGTGGGAATACGATTATCTTCAAGGAGAAGGTGAGGGAATTAGCTTTTTTAGTAAATTATCCACTCCAAAGGCGCAGATTGTAAATAAAGAACCTAAAGGTGAGAATTACTTGCTAGAAGTTGATAATCGAGTAGTGGTTCCGGTTGGAAAAAAAGTCCGTGTGATTTTGACTGCGAATGATGTGATTCATGCTTGGTGGGTGCCTGCGCTGGGTATAAAACAAGATGCTATTCCTGGTTTTATTCGTGATACATGGTTTACGGCGGATAAACCCGGAATTTATCGTGGCCAATGCGCAGAATTGTGTGGCAAGGATCACGGGTTTATGCCGATTGTTGTAGAAGTGATGGAAGCAGATGAGTATACCAAATGGGTAACTGCTCAAATGAATGCATCAGCAGTTAAAACATCAATGCATGTTGAAAATAAGTAAAAGGAGATAGCTATGGCAGCAATACATGGTGACGCACATGGTCACGGGCATGATGATCATCATCCAAGCGGAATAATGCGTTGGATCACAACGACCAATCACAAAGACATTGGGACAATGTATTTGTGGTTCAGTTTTGCGATGTTTTTAGTGGGTGGAACATTGGCAATGGGTATCCGTGCCGAATTGTTTCAGCCTGGAATTCAAATTTTAGAACCGGAATTATTTAACCAATTTACTACATTACATGGCCTGATTATGGTTTTTGGTGCCATCATGCCAGCTTTTGTGGGTTTTGCTAACTGGCAAGTTCCATTGATGATCGGCGCGCCAGATATGGCCTTTGCAAGAATGAATAATTGGAGTTTTTGGCTTTTGCCGGTGGCGGCAACGTTACTAGTGAGCTCATTTTTTGTGCCGGGCGGTGCGGCAGCGGGAGGCTGGACATTTTATCCGCCACTTTCAACGCAAGGCGGTTTGGGTGTGGATCTGATGATTTTTGCAGTTCACATTCTGGGGGCATCGTCAATTATGGGATCGATTAATATCATAACGACCATCTTGAATATGCGGGCTCCAGGTATGACGCTCATGAAAATGCCAATGTTTGTATGGACATGGTTGATAACTGCATATCTGTTGGTTTTGGTTATGCCTGTTTTGGCTGGTGTAGTGACAATGTTGTTGACAGACCGTCATTTTGGAACAAGTTTCTTTAACGCTGCAGGTGGTGGTGATCCGGTAATGTTTCAACATATTTTCTGGTTTTTTGGACACCCAGAAGTTTATATTATGATTCTGCCATCTTTTGGTATTGTTTCAGAAGTTATTCCGACCTTCTCACGTAAACCGTTGTTTGGCTACTCCTCAATGGTTTATGCAACCGCTTCAATCGCAATTTTATCCTGTGTGGTATGGGCTCATCACATGTTTACTGCTGGCATGCCAACCGTAGGCCAATTGTTCTTTATGTATGCAACTATGCTAATTGCTGTTCCAACGGGTGTGAAGGTATTTAACTGGACGGCAACCATGTGGCGTGGCTCGATGTCATTTGAGACTCCAATGCTATTTTCAATTGGATTTATATTCTTGTTTGTCATTGGCGGTTTCAGTGGTGTTATTTGTGCAATTGTGCCAATTGATATACAAGTACAAGATACTTATTATGTGATTGCGCATTTCCATTATGTTTTGGTATCAGGTTCACTTTTTGCCTTGTTTGCAGGAGCGTATTACTGGATTCCAAAATGGACTGGTCGTATGTACAACGAGACTCTAGGTAAATGGCATTTCTGGTTGTCAATGTTTTTCTTTAACCTGACATTCTTTGTTCAGCATTTCTTAGGATTGGCAGGTATGCCACGTAGAATTCCCGATTATAATTTGCAATTTGCGGATTTCAATATGATTTCTAGTATCGGTGCATTCGGATTTGGATTAACTCAACTTCTTTTCCTTTACATAATGATTAGTTGTATTCGTAGTGGAGAAAAAGCACCAGAGAAACCTTGGGATGGCGCTACAACGTTGGAATGGACACATTTACCAACGCCGGCTCCATATCATAGTTTTGAGAAGCCACCAATAGTTAAGTAACAACAAGAGAAACGTATGTCACAAGAATCAGATTTGAAGCGTAAAAAACTAAGAACAGCAATATTTTTACTAATTACAGTTGTAGCGCTTTACATTACGGTTATTTTAAAACAATGGGAATGGTGAATAACAATTCCAAGGCAAATGCCTTAATGATGAAAAAGTTGTTGGTTTTCACATTGGTTATGTTTGTTTTCGGTTATGCATTAGTCCCGTTTTATGAGAAATTTTGTGAAGTAACTGGAATTAATAATCTGTTACGTCCTGATGTTCGCGCAAAAGAAAACTGGGTGGATGAAGAGCGTTGGATAACAATTGAGTTTGATGCTAATACACGTGGATTACCATGGCAGTTCAAGCCCCTTCAAACCAGTGCTCGTATACACCCAGGTGAATCTGTAAATGTGATGTACGAAATTACGAATGATTCAGACCGGGAAGTGGTTGGACAGGCAATACCTAGTTATAGTCCGCGCTATCTGGATAAGCATTTGAAGAAATTTGAATGTTTTTGTTTCACGAAACAGGTTCTGAAACCAAAAGAGACTAGACAAATGCCAGTACAATTTGTGATCGAACCTGGTTTGCCGGCGGATATACATACTGTAACCATTTCATACACTTTTTTTGAATTACCAGAAGGTGTAAATGCAGTTAAAAACTGATAATACATAGGTTCATTAGATGTCTGAAAAATCAAATAAAGCAACCATTGGGCAAATTGCAAAAGCAGTGATGTTTGCTTTCATTGGTATTCGTAAGAAAAGTGATCTTGAAAATGATGCAGCAACATTAACGCCGGCTCAAGTAATCGTGGGTGGAATAATTGGAGCTATTTTATTCGTACTTAGCATAATCTTAGTAGTTAGGTTGGTAATTAGTTAAAAATCGAATAAATTAAACATACGTAAGAGGAGAAAAGAATGAGTCAAGAATCAGGGCATTATTACGTACCGGCCCCATCGGCTTATCCGATAATAGGGTCAACGGCAATATTGTTTATGGGATCGGGAGCAGCATTAACCATGAACAAAATTGAACTGGGTTATGGGTTGTTAGCGATAGGTTTCGCTATTCTGATATATATGCTATTTGGTTGGTTCGGAACAGTAGCCAGAGAAAGTGAAAGTGGTAAATATGGTGAACAAGTAGACCGTTCATTTCGATGGGGAATGAGCTGGTTCATTTTTACCGAAGTGATGTTTTTCTGCGCATTTTTTGGCGCATTATGGTACATGCGTAACTTATCAATACCATGGCTAGCTGAAGAAAGTACTGTGTTAGGCAATTCATTTTGGTCAGCTTATGATGGAGCCTGGCCCACGACTGGTCCTGGTACACACGAGCCGTTTACACCAATGGGAGCTTGGGGATTACCTGCATTTAATACGTTATTACTTTTAACTTCAGGTGTTACGGTGACCATCGCTCACTGGAGACTTAAAGAAAATAGACGTGACGGCTTAAAACTGTGGTTGTTGGCAACCATTGCATTAGGTGCAACTTTTATTGCTTGCCAAGCATATGAATATGTTCATGCTTATAATGATTTGAATTTAAAGTTAACAACAGGTGCATATGGTGCGACATTCTTTATGCTAACGGGTTTTCATGGCTTTCATGTAACGATTGGTACCATTATGTTAATTGTGATTTATTTCCGTAGTGCTGCGGGTCATTTCACCCCTGAACATCATTTCGGATTTGAAGGGGTTGCATGGTACTGGCACTTTGTAGACGTAGTATGGCTAGGATTATTTATCTTCGTATATTTAATGTGACAGGGTAATAAGCAGATTCCAGTACTTGAAAGCTAATAGTTAGAGCGTGAAAGACTGGAATCTTCTGCTTAAATATAGAAAAGCAGAAATGTAAAATTTATGGTCTCCTAAGAAAAAGTGTGAATGGAGGCTTATCTAAAACAGCTAAGCTCGTTAATTCAAATTGGTATATCAAATGATAATGTTAAGATACCGTTTTGAACCTAAACTATGGGCAATAGTACTTACCATAGTTGCAACAGCAGTTTTTTTTAAGCTTGGTCAGTGGCAATTATCTCGTGCGCATGAAAAAGAAATGCAGCATGAGCAAATAGCGCAATTCGCTAAGCAGCCCTCAGTATCACTGCCTGGCTCAATAGTAAAATTTGAAGATTTTCAATATCGTGAAGTCGAAGTGAGTGGTGAATTTATTTCTAAACACAGCATATATCTTGATAACAAAACTTATAAAGGTCATGCAGGTTATCACGTCATCACACCATTAAAAATATCGAACAGCATGCTTCATGTTGCAGTTAATAGAGGTTGGATTGCAACTGGAAATGATAGGTCAGTTTTGCCTTCGATCGCGGAAATTGAGGGTGAAGTGAAAATTATGGGTATGGTCACCTCGGCCGACACAAAAAATTTGATTCTTTCAGATACAGTAAAAGAAGGACAAGTTTGGAACAATTTCAATATTCAACGATTTCAAGAAGTCACTGGCTTAATGATGCAACCTTTGATGATACTTCAAAGTAGTGAAGAGAATGATGGATTAAAAAGGAGTTGGACAAGGCCAGATTCGGGGGGATCTAAAAACATTGGTTATGCTGTGCAATGGTTTTCTTTAGCAGCTACAACCGTAATTATTTTTATCGTACTGAATGTCAAACGAAAATTTAAAAAAAACGAACAGGCGTAAGTTTTTATTTCTATTGACTTTAATGTGTTTGCCGGTTGTAGTTTCATATGGGTTATATTTTTTTGAATATAGGCCTGAAAGTACAAATTATGGAGATTTAATGCCTATAGTTAAGGTTACGGGAAAAGGTACGAATCTCACTGACAATACAATACTGCGCATGAAGGACTTACATGGTAAGTGGGTATTAGTTCCCGTTGATTCAGCTGAGCGCTGCGATGAATTTTGTAAACAGAAACTTTACTTTATGCGTCAGGTTCGGTTAGTTCAAGGTAAAGAAAAGCATCGCATTGAGCGACTCTGGTTAATTAACGATAATGGCAAACCCAGTGATGAATTAATGACAGAGTATGACGGCACTTATTTTGTAAGTGCGAAAGAAAGCGAAATACTCAGTTTTATTGATACGCATGAGACGCAAACAAGGCATATTTATTTAATTGACCCTATTGGCAATATTATGATGCGTTTTCCTGAAAATGTTGACGCTACAAAAATGGGACGCGATTTAAAACGATTACTTCATGTGTCGCAAATTGAACACTAAATTGTCAATGGCAATTTAAAAAAGAAATTGTTTCATAAAAATGTTATGAAACAATAAGACGAATAGATTTGATTAATCTGAATAGAGGAGATTAATAATATGGCTTCCAGTATGGCGTGGCATGAAACAGCATCACGTATCAATCAGTTTTATCGTTTAACTAAACCACGTGTTGTATCGCTAATTGTTTTTACAGCGGTAATCGGAATGTTTTTAGCAGTACCCGGAGCGGTACCTTTGGATACTTTGGTTTTATCAACAGTTGGTATTGCACTTGTAGCTGGAGCAGCAGCGGCTTTAAATTGTTTAGTAGAATACAAGTTAGACGTGGTAATGGCTAGAACTAAAGGAAGACCTCTGCCGCAAGGAAAAGTTAGTGTCCCTGAAACTTTATTCTTTTTGATATTAGTCGGTGGATTGGGATTGTTTATTCTGTACAATTGGATAAATGAGTTGACGATGTGGTTGACGTTAGCTACCTTTGTAGGTTATGCCATTATTTATACGGTTATATTAAAACCACTCACACCTCAAAATATAGTTATTGGCGGTGCTTCAGGTGCTATGCCGCCAGTATTGGGATGGACAGCAGTTACTGGAGAAATCGCAAGTGATGCATTGTTACTTTTTTTAATAATCTTTGCGTGGACACCTCCTCATTTTTGGGCGCTGGCACTTTACAGAAAAAATGAATATGCTTCAATTGGAATGCCTATGCTACCAGTTACTCATGGAGATCAATTTACAAAATTACATGTATTGCTTTATACAGTAATTTTATGTGTTGTCACGATTCTTCCTTACGTGACTCAAATGAGCGGGTTAATATATTTGGTAAGCTCTTTGGTGCTCAATAGTATTTTTATGTACTATGCCATAGAAATTTATCGCAACTATAGTGATCAATTGGCACGAGAAGCGTTTCGTTACTCCATCTTATATCTAGCATTGTTATTTGTAGCATTACTGGTCGACCACTATTTCTATTTTTAGGAAATATCTCGTTCATTCTCTAAGCAAATTCTGTGCGTTTGAAGTATTGTTTCCTTACAGATACTTCAAACGTACATAAAATTTGCATTCTCAAATTTTAGGAAATAATTTACCAGGATTTAGTATATTATTTGGATCAAACAGGCGTTTGATATTTCTCATTAAATCAAGTGTAGTGCTGTCAATTTCTTTGGTTACAAAAGGTCGCTTTTCACTACCTATTCCATGTTCTCCGGATAACGTTCCACGATATTTAATAACCAAGTCAAATATATCATTCAAACATCGCTCGGCTCTAAGGACTTCATCCGCGTCATCTGGATTGATTAGTAGATTGACGTGAATATTACCGTTACCTGCGTGGCCAAAATTTACATTGTGCAAACAGTAGTAAGTACTTAATAGAGCAAGTTCATTAAGAAATTGTGGTAAAGCACTAATAGGTACTACGACGTCTTCATTGATCTTTTTGGGTGCAATCTCTCGTAATATTGGTGATAATGCTTTTCGCGCTTTCCATAACGAAGTGGTATCGTTTTCCTGTTTAGCTACGATTAACCCAGCTGTTTGACATGCTTTAAGGATAGAAGAAACTGCACTGCAAAGGTCATCGCTCGGTCCGTCAACTTCGATTATCAACATGGCATTGGTCTCAGCTGGAAGCATGTCAGGATAACGAGTGCGTATGAGGTTGAGTGAGCCGGAGTCGAGAAATTCTAGCGCGCTGGGCAGTTGTGGCAAAGCCATAATTTGCACTATAGCTGCTGCGCAACTCGATAAATCGCTATAATGCCCAGTAATGCCAGCCGTTGCACCCGGTAAAGCGGTCAGTTTCAGCGTTGCTTCTGTAATGACTGCAAGTGTACCCTCTGAACCAATCAGTAGCCGGGTAAGGTCATAACCGACGACCCCTTTTGTGGTATAACAACCTGTAGTAATTAAATCACCGCCTCCCGTAATCGCTTTCAAGCCAAGCACATGTTCCCGTGTTGTACCATATTTGACGGCATGCGGGCCACCTGCACAAGTGGCGATATTGCCCCCGATACTAGAGAACTGAGCACTGGAGGGATCCGGTGGCCAGAAGAAACCATGAGGCTCGGCAGCATCCTGAATGGTTTGATTCAGCACGCCAGGCTCTGCGATGATAACCCGATTTGCGGGATCGACTAAAATGATATTGAGCATACGCTCCATCGATAAAGCAATACCTCCTTGCTCAGGCAGACTTCCACCAGCAGTTCCAGTACCTCGTCCGCGCGGTATGAGCGGAATTTTGTATTGGTTGCAAAGCAATATAGTACATTGAATTTCTTGAGAAGTTAGCGGGAAAAGTACCGCATCAGGCGGAAAAATCTTGCGGCTATTATCGTAAGCGTAGGAATAACAATCTACCGGATCAGTATAAATGCGATCAGAAGGAAATATCTTCTGCAAATTTGACAGCATATCAGCTGGTAGCATTATTATAACTAACTGTTCAGTTGAAGTATTCGAATACTTTTACAACTTTTTTTACACCTGAAGTGGAGCTTGCTATTTGTGCAGCATTTTCGCCTTCTTGGTGTGTCACGACACCAAGCAAATAAACGATGCTGTTCTCTGTCACAATTTTGATGTGATTAATTTGAAATTTACGTTCTGCCAGAAATCGTGCCTTGACTTTGGATGTTATTAGCGCGTCATTGCTGCGAGATGCGAGCGATGTTTTATCTGCAACAGCGAGTTCATTGTAAATCTTGCGTACGTTATCGACCCCCATAATCAGCCGGGATACTTCGGATTTAATCGCATCCGTTGGCACTTCTCCCGTTAGTAGAACAATGCGGTTGTAACTCGTGACATTAACATGCACGTTATCACCATATTGTTGATGGATACGGCGTGCGCTTTTTAATTCGATGCCCTCATCTTCGATAAACATACCGCTTGTTCTTCGATCTTCCGAAATATAGGCGCCAGTCCCGGCGGCGGTCCCGACTGCATACATGGGTGCACAGCCGTTTAGAACAGATAAAGGAAGCAGCAGCAATAACCACAATTGCTTGGTATTTTTCATACAATTAACTCCCCAGAATTCAAAAACGATGCCCGATAATACAGTAAAATAACGAGATTACGAATATTCGGTTCGCTAAAAAATTTCAAAACTTAACGATTCGGTGTGAAATTAGGATGAACAAGGAAAAAAAACAATCCACACATACTAATCAGACGCAAGAAGAATCTTCAATTGCAGTGTTAGGAGTATCTGCAGGAGAAGATCGTTATTTAATTCCTATGTACGAAGTGAGCGAAGTCATATCGGCCCCTAAGTTGGCGCATGTGCCGTTGACGCAACCGTGGTTTCTCGGATTAGCGAGTGTACGGGGAAATCTCTATGGAATTACAGACTTGGGTGTTTATTTGGGCGGCAGTTCATTGCCATTCAACTTGAAATCACGAATTTTGCTGGCTGCGGCGAGCAGCGTACTAAGCGGATTCATAGTTAATAATATGCTGGGCATAAGGAGTTTGGCCGAATTTACTCCCATGAAATTACCAAAAAAAACCAAACTTCCGCGAGGAATTATTGCACACTATAAAGACACAGACGGACGGGAATGGCGTGAACTGAGTCTGCTTGAATTGATTCAAGACGAGAAATTCTTGCAAATTGCTCGCGACTAATGCTATTGCGCAGTCTTCAATCAACCATCTGATAAGTGATAAGAAATATGTCGAATTCCCAGCAAGCTGCTGCAAAAGATAAAGCCAAGATTCTCGCTGAAGCGTTACCATACATCAAACGTTTTCATGATAAAACCATCGTTATTAAATATGGCGGCAACGCTATGGTGGAAGAAAATCTCAAGCAGGGATTTGCGCGCGATGTCGTGCTACTAAAACTGGTTGGCATGAATCCAGTAGTGGTTCATGGCGGTGGCCCGCAGATCGACGACATGCTCAAGCGCGTCGGCAAGCAAGGCGAGTTCATCCAAGGTATGCGCGTTACCGATGCGGAAACCATGAATGTCGTTGAAATGGTACTTGGCGGTTCGGTCAACAAAGACATCGTTAATCTGATCAACCGCCACGGCGGTAAAGCGGTCGGGCTGACCGGCAAAGACGGTGCGTTTATTCGTGCCAGGAAAATGCTCATGCCGGATCGCGAAACCGCTGGAAAATGGATCAATATTGGCCAGGTAGGTGAAATCGAATCGATCGATCCGGCACTGATCGCGCTGCTGGATACTCAGGATTTCATTCCGGTGATAGCACCGATCGGAGTCGGCAGCGACGGTGAATCGTACAACATCAACGCCGATCTGGTAGCGGGTAAGCTGGCGGAAATTCTGCAAGCGGAGAAACTGATCTTATTATCCAATATTCCAGGCGTGCTGGATAAAGACGGCAAGCTCTTGACAGGTCTGACAGCGCAGCGTGTCGACGAATTGTTTGCCGACGGCACCATTTCCGGTGGCATGCTGCCGAAGATCGGCTCTGCTCTGGATGCGGTCAAAAAAGGCGTCAAGTCATGCCATATCATCGACGGCCGCGTGGAGCATGCGCTGTTGCTGGAGATTCTGACCGACCAAGGCGTTGGAACACTGATCAAGGAAAGCTAGTGGTATAGTATTCACCAGCGTTTGCCCAATGCCGCCAGAATACCGCGCAAAATCTGCACTTCCTCCTTCTCCAGGCGCGCTCGTGCGAATAACCGCCGGATGCGCGGCATCAGCCGTTTAGGTTGTTGCGGATTTAAAAATCCGCTGGTAATCATCAATTCCTCAAGATGCGCATACAGTGATTCCAGCTCGTTAAAACTGGCGAGCGGACAAGCCTCTGCAGCCGTGGCAGGCATCGCCTGCTCAAGTAGCGCCATGCGCAGTTCGTATGCCATCACTTGCACTGCGCTTGCGAGATTCAGCGAAGGGTAATCCGGATTGGCGGGGATATGAATGATAATCTGGCACTTGCTGACTTCCGCAGCCGTCAGACCCGAACTCTCACGCCCGAATAACAATGCAACGGGTTGCAGTTGCGCGGCGCGTACTAATTCCTGCGCGCCCTGCCGGGCATCGAAAACCTTGTGTGACAAATCGCGTGGGCGTGCCGTCACGGCAGCCACCAATGCGGTCCGGTCGAGTGCTTGATGCAATTCAGTGCAAACGTGCGCTTGCTGCAAAATATCGGTTGCATGCGAAGCCAGGGCTTGTGCCTCGGCATCGGGAAAAATTTTTGGATCGACCAGATACAGCGCGCTTAAACCCATTGTTTTCATCGCCCGCGCTGCTGCGCCTATATTGCCGGGATGGCTGGTGTGACTTAGCACGATGCGGATGTGATCGAGCGGGCAAGGGCTATTCATCATGAAAGCGTATTAAGGTAGAGAAATTCATCGGATGATTCTAACAGAGGAGAAAAGCATCCGGTACATGGCACCGGATAAGCCAGGTTGATCAATGAACGCTATAATGGAAACATTACATCGCAATTTTCGAACCCGCCAACAATTTCAATAGCGCAATAGGTAAGGCGAAGAATCAATGAGCGGTCAGAACAGTACATGAGCATAAATATAGTGTCCGGTATTTTAATGAAGCGGTTATACGATTACTTTTTTACGGGAGCTTGCCAATGGCTAAACCCTCAGCAGCAAAATCTTTACGATCCATTTATCAATTGAAAGTTACTTTGAACCATATCCGTCCGCCGGTATGGCGCAGATTTTTGATCGCCAGCACGGATACCTTGGCTGATCTGCATCTTGTCGTACAAATCGTGATGGGCTGGACCGACTCCCATCTGCATGAATTTGTAAAAGATGGAGAGCGCTATGGCATACCCGATGAGGATTTTCCTTCGGATGTTCACGATGAATCTAAATTCCGCATCGAACAGGTGTTGAAACAGGAAAAAGCTAAGATGCGCTATACCTACGATTTCGGCGATGGCTGGGATCATGACGTCGTTCTGGAAAAAATCCTGCCATTTGAAACGCAGACCAAATTACCAACATGCCTTAAAGGCAGCCGCGCTTGTCCACCGGAGGATATCGGCGGGCCACCGGGGTATGAAATGTTCCTGGAAGCGATCGCCGATCCCGATCACCCAGAGCATGCCGACATACTGGAATGGCTCGGCGAACCGTTTGACCCCGAACAATTTGATCTGGCGGAAGTGAACGATTTGTTGCACAACTGATACTTAGTAAAGCGAGGACGGCACTTGAATCAATGTTTCTGTGACAAAGAATCCTGCGATGACGACAAACGATAACAAAACGAACCCTCCCAGCGACAACCGGGAATCACGGCAGGAGATGCTGCTGGATGATGAATTCGGTCTTGAATCGCAACCGGGTGCTGGAATACCAAAAAAAGAATCTGCTAGTGCCAAGCGTGCAGTGGAGTCCGGAAAAAACAAGAATCAACCATCCGAAGTACTGAGTTACCGCCACGACGACAAACGCACCAACAATCCGCATGTCGGCATGGTCGACACGCATTCCGACGGTGTCGAGGGTAAAACCGTGTGGCGCTATGATCCGCATATCGATCCGGCGCTGCAATTCGACAGCCAGCGCGCCACCATCGAAAACCTGATCGACGACTACGATGCATTGGCATCCGGCATAATTTAAGTGTGTGGATGAGTTCTAAAAAGGCAGCTTGGATATTGGTAATGTAATTATGAGTATGCATAAAAGAGTGATTATATGAATAACAACAAGTCTGTATTCATAGCTCTATACCTTAAAAGATGAAATGACAAAGAAAGAAATTAAAGACTCTATAAAGCAATTTGGAAAAGATCTTAAAAAGGCATTTGGGAAGAAAAAATATATTGTTTTTCTTTGTGGACCGACATTAGATAGTGCAAATGTAGATGAGGCAGCCAAATTGAGACTGCGACTTAAGACTGAACTTGAAAGTGAAGATTTTGAGGTTGTGTTAGGAGAAGATGATGGACTTGAAAATCTGAGGAAACGCTACGCTGGAATGGCACATGAAAATGAGCTGGAATTCATTAATAAGTTCAGTAACTCAGTACTTTTGATTGCATCAAGTGTGGGGTCATTTTGTGAGCTTGGATTGTTCTCGTATCATCATGTACGGCAAAATGCGCGTCATACGGATTTTATATTGATTTTAGATGAAAAATATAAGGATGATGTTTCTTACTTAAATGAAGGACCAGCGAAAGCAATAGAAAACTTCGGGAAATTGATACATGGGAATTTTTCTAATTTTGATACACAACCAATAATAGATCGCCTTCGAACAAGGCGGACTGTTTGGTTTACAGATCCTGCAGGAAAAACAGAAAGCTTATGAGCATCAAGTTTAATGTTCAATTGTTGCTCTACGGACTGGGGGTGATCCAACCTGCGACACCTTTTGAAGTTATCGAATTTCTCCGTCTAATTTATCCCGATATTACGCAATGGCCAGATGAAGAAATGCTTAATCAGATATTCTCTGAGTGGTTAAGATTACGTTACGTAATTATATTAAATAAAGAATACCATCTTCTTTCGTTGACCTCAGTGGCAAATCTAAGAATGGATTGGAAATTGCGAAAACTTCGCGATAAAGCTAGGCTTACCTTGCTTAGAGAGTTATATGATGCTAGCCTAAATAGGTCGGAAGTAGCGAAACAGGATTTGGATGGCGATTCGCCATCTTCAGAAAGTAGCACAATTTCACAAGAAGGCACGCGGCCAGTAAATTCTGGCTCTGCGCCTTCGCGACTAACGTCGACTTGTCACAGCACCAGAATTTACTGGCCGCGAGTCGTTGAGCAACTGAATTCTAAAGTTGGCCTTGGTTCCCAAACTTCCGACATTCCTTTTTATCGCTTCAGATATTGTTCCTTTCCAAATCTTAGATTACTTCAAGAAGCAAGCTCAGATTCTCCACTTGAACGAGACATGAGCCTGTCGCAACTTGCGCTTGCGATTGGCATTTCTCCACGATTATTAACATCATTTACTCACAGGCCCGAAAATCATTACAGATTTTTTGATATTAGTAAGAAAGGTGGAGGGAAACGTCAAATAGCATCACCACGCTTTTTCCTAAAAACAGTTCAATACTGGATTAAGTCGTATATTTTGTGTCATTTAAAAATTCATGATTCTTGTCATGCATATTTGGTTAATAAGTCAATAATTACTAATGCAGAAAAGCATGCCAGAAAGGAATTTGTAGCGAATATTGATATTGAAGATTTCTTTGGAAGCATAAAAACGGATCATGTTTTTCAACTTCTCAAAAAGAATGGAATAGGCGAAAAGCTCTCAAAAGCCGTCGCACACTTGGTAACCCTCGATGGAAAGTTGCCACAAGGTGCACCAACTAGTCCTACCATATCAAATGCCTTTTTGTACGAATTCGATAATTCGTTATCAAAAATATCGAATGAAGCAGGTTTAGAATATTCGAGATATGCTGATGATATTACTATAAGTGGAAGTTCTCGTTCAGCTATAGAGTCGGTAATTTTTGGATGCAGAAACCATCTTTGGAGCAACGGGTTAAAATTAAATGAAAATAAAACGAGAATTGCAACCTCTCATTCCAGCCAGCGTGTTACAGGATTAGTTGTAAATGAAAAAATACAACCTCCCCGTGAATTTCAACGGAGAATCAGAGCAATTTTCCACATAGTCAATAAAAACCCAGAGAGCTATATCGAAAGAATTAGTGAGTTACGCGGATACTATAACTATCTGTTATCGTTTGATGCAATAAAAAATAGTAGACACCTTCAGAGGTATAGAATGGTAATCAATAAACTTAAGGCGGCAGCAAGGAATAATTCGAGTTCTTTGATATAAGAATTTTTTTCTGAGTGGTATCAGATAACTGTGTAGTTATAGTGCGTAGGAAGTTTTATTTTAAACCTCAGATATCTTCTCAGCATTCAAGCTGTACCTGCAAAACGCAGATAGATTCGGCGCCGACAAAGCATTTCTCGCCGTTCAACTGATCCGCATCGTCGAACAATTCCTCAGTAGCGACAAGTTGAACATTCCGAGCTTGTGGCATCAAGATCCGGTGCGCAGGCAGATTTTATTTGCGTTGAATATGGATACCGTGGTCGGGCATGTGAACCGGTTTGTGGCTTTGCATAATACCGAGAAGCTGGAAGCTGTGTTCGATGAGTTGCAGCCGATCGGCTCGACCGCGCGCAGGCGGTCATGGGTAACGACCCGGCCGTGCCAGGCAACGGTGCGTTCGCAGATCAGCCATGTGGTGTACGACAGTACGTGGGAAACGGTGGTGGCCAATTTGTGTGAAAAAGAACCGCACGTGCTGGCGTGGGCTAAGAACGATCATCTGGATTTTGTCATTCGCTATTTGTGGCGCGGTTCTTCGCGCAATTTCGTGCCGGATTATTTGATCCGGTTGAGTAACGGCAAAACGCTGGTGCTGGAAGTAAAAGGCGTTGACGATGAGCGTAACCGGGTCAAGCGCGCCGCAATGGAGGTCTGGATCAAGACGGTCAACGAACAGGGCGGTTTCGGGCAGTGGTGCTTCGATGTGGTATTTGAACCAGCGAGAACGCGTGATGCGTTGCTGAGCCATGCAGGATTATCAGGTGTATAAAGTCTCTTTGTAAGAATTCATGCACGAAGCGTGCAAGCCAGAGATATTCAATGCGATTATTTTCTTATGCAATGGCGGTGTTTCTGGTTTGCTGCAGCCGATAGCCGTAGCCATAAATTGTCGAGACGTCCCACTCATTCTGTGAAGAGAAGCTGAGTTTGTGGCGAATACGGCTGATATGCGTGTCAACTGTGCGCGTATCGATTTCAGCAGCCAATCCCCAGATTTTTTCCAGTAAATGTACCCTTGATAGGAGTTTATTTTGGTTCTGGAATAGATAGCAGGTTAAAGCAAATTCTTTTTGCGTGAGTTCAACCTGCTTACCTGCAATGATGATTGCTTGATTTTCATGATCAATTTCATAAGATCCGAATTGCAGATTGGTGACAGCTTGTTTTTCCTGACTGCGTCGAGCCAGCGACTCGATTCTGGCAAGTAGTTCAAAATACCGGGATGATTTGACGAAGTAATCGTCCGCACCCATGTGTAATACGTTTACAACATCGGATTCGCTATTGCATGCCGTGACGCAAATAACGGGAATATGCCATTTTAGTGAATCCCGTACCCATTTTAATACTTCTCCAGCAGTACCGTCGGGTAGTATCCAATCGATGATGAGCAGGTCAAACTTTTCTTGTTTGAGTGCACACAAAAAAGATGCAATCGTTCCAAAAAATTGGTATTGGTATTTTGCTGTAGATGAAAATAAAAGCTCATAAATAGATATCTGAGTGGCATCGTCTTCTAATATTCCTAAACGCATAGTAAAAAAATCCCATTAATTCAGTGTGGAGATATTGTTAGCGGCATTCGCTTGATTGGCCTTTAAAGAATTGTGGAAGTAGATTCGTCTTGTCGCGGTAATGCCGGACACAGGCTTAGAATGCAGGTTTATGATGAAATGTTAGGCTTGGTTGCGCAATTCCATTTCATAATGATTCATGAGGAACGTGTTAATCAGCGCTTTATTAGGGAATTTTCATTTGCCAATGCAAAAGTGCGAAAAGATTTCTCCCAGCAAATCATCTGCTGTAAATTTTCCGGTTATTGAAGACAGCGCCGATTGTGCTAGCCTGAGTTCTTCTGCCAGAAGTTCCAATTGGTAGTCATTTGACATGAATTTTTGTGCATTTCCCAGGTGTTTCCTGGACTCTGTAAGTGCTTCCAGATGGCGTTGTCTAGCCATGAATATCCCTTCCCCGGCGCGATTGAATTGCCAGCCTGCAATTTCCAGTATTTTCCGGTGCAGCAATTTAATGCCTGCACCCGTTTTGGCGGAAAGGTGAATTTTAATGTTATTTTCTCCATCTTCTATACGCGGATCTTCATTCAGCAAGTCAATTTTGTTAAATACGGTGATTTGCGGTTTGTCAGATGGAATGTAAGGAAGTTTTTGATTTCCAGTATCAGGCCGCAGGCTGCTATCGATCAGCCAGATCACCATATGAGCGTTTTGTATGGCCGCATGGGTGCGCTCAATCCCTTTTTGCTCGACGATATCACTAGTATGTCTCAAACCTGCTGTGTCGATAATATGGATAGGTATGCCTTCGAGAGCGATGGTGCGCTGGATGGGGTCGCGTGTGGTACCCGGAATATCTGTGACGATGGCTGCGTCGTCTTGAACCAATTGATTTAATAAGCTGGATTTGCCCACGTTAGGTGCACCGGCGAGTACAATTCTGATGCCTTCCTGCAATATCCTTCCTTGCCGGGCAGAAGCGAAGATTCGCTCAAGCTGCGTATGGATATGATCCAGTCTTTCTTTGATGTGTAATGTTTGCACGTGATCGATTTCTTCTTCAGGAAAATCGAGTGTGGCTTCTATGAGCATGCGCAGCGTAGTCAATAAACCTACAAGCGCTTCAATTTTGGCGGAAAAATGTCCTTGTAAAGAATCAACGGCGCAGCGGGCAGCTTCTGCTGTGTTGGCCGCAATGAGATCAGCGACGCTTTCAGCCTGAATCAGATCGATTTTGTTATTCAGATAAGCGCGCAGCGTGAATTCACCAGGTTGTGCCAGTCGAGCACCCACAGCAAGGCAGCGGTTAAGCAATAAATTCATTATGGCTGGACCGCCATGTCCTTGCAATTCGAGCACGTCTTCGCCGGTGTATGAGTTGGGTGCAGGGAAATAAAGCGCGATACCCTGGTCAATGACTCGATTATCGCTATCCAGGAATTGACTTAAGTGAGCATGACGTGGTTTAAGTTGCTTGCCGAGTATTGCTTCGATTAGTTTTACCAGATTCTTTCCGGAGATGCGGATTACGCCGACCCCGCCACGACCTGGCGGGGTAGCTATGGCTACGATAGTATCAGGGCTCACCATAAGAAAATTCGATGGTCGCCA
>SSFV01000140.1 GCA_008015565.1 Nitrosomonas sp.
CTGGCCCACATCAAATCCGACGTCTCCGCGCGGATCGCATCGATGGAGAAATCGACCACCGAGGCGAATGCGTTTATTCGTACGATGGAGAGTAAATAGGCTGATAGAAATGTCAGGCTTTCTTCAAGAGTATTTCAGTGATCTGGTAGCTGGTGTTGCTTTATTGGTTGCTATTATTTCTGCTTATTATGCACGAGAAGCGAATGTAATTGCTGATCGCAATAATCTCAGACCATCTCGTCTTAATGTCTTTCGTTTAATGCTTGATTTTGCAGATTATTGCGTAACATATCGAACAAATTTGAGCTTGGGTGCAGTTAAAGGAACCAGGGACTTATCAAACCAAATCGTCAATTTCAAATGGGAGATTGAGCAACAAGGCCCTCTGGCTATGCCGGATGTTGAAAGAAAAATTAAAGTATTTCAGAACAAAGCATGGCAAATGCAAAGATTATTAGAACGCTTAAATCAGGGTCGAAATAATCCAGAAGATTGGAATTACCAAACTGGTGAGGAAAACTTAGATGCAATAGTTGATTGGTTTGCAAATGAACAGAAAGAACTCAAAGTTATTTTCCAGCCTTATTTGGATTCGACATAATGCTTATCATCCTTAACTTGCTCATTCAAACCGCATTGACAAATCCACCGCTTGAATATTC
The DNA here is from genome assembly GCA_008015565.1 of Nitrosomonas sp. Lineage (GTDB taxonomy): Bacteria > Pseudomonadota > Gammaproteobacteria > Burkholderiales > Nitrosomonadaceae > Nitrosomonas. The sequence continues at coordinate 663 of SSFV01000140.1, forward strand.
TTGGTCAGACTACCGATTGAAATCCGGTCAACCCCCGTTTCCGCTACTTGGCGCACATTTTCCAGTGTGATGTTGCCGGATGCTTCCAAGATCACTTCTTCACCGGCTTGCCGGCGAGTCAGCGTAACTGCATTGCGCAATTGATCCAAATTAAAATTATCCAGCAGTAACATTTGAGCGCCGATGAGCAGTGCTTCAACCAATTCCTGCTGCGATTCCACTTCGATCTGGATGAAAACGCCCGGCGGGGCGATTTTCCGCGCTTGATTCAGAGCTGGCTGGATGCCGCCTGCGGCGATGATGTGGTTTTCCTTGATCAAAATGCCATCAAACAGGCCTACGCGGTGATTGATGCCACCGCCGCAGGTGACCGCGTATTTTTGCGCGAGGCGCAAACCGGGCAATGTTTTGCGCGTATCGACAATGGCGGCCTTCGTGCCCGCAACGGCATCGGCAAAATGCCTGGTTTGCGTTGCCACGGCGGATAACAACTGCAGAAAATTCAGCGCGGAGCGTTCCGCAGTCAGCAATGCGCGGGCCGGCCCTTTAATTTCGCACAGTTTTTGTCCGGCCTGCACCCGCTCGCCATCTTCGGCAAGCCAGGCAATGATCGTTCCAGGCGCCAGAGTTAAAAAACAGGCTTCAAACCATTGCGTGCCGCACAATACCGCTTCTTCCCGGCTGATCACGGCAGCACTCAGCGTCTTGCCGCCGGGGATTAGCGATGCCGTCAGATCACCGCTGCCAATATCTTCCTGTAACGCGCGTTTTACGTTATCGCGAATTTCATCGTGTAAATCTTGCACTTTTTCTACTTTATTTAGATTAACCGGCCATGAAGCCATGCATTATAGTGCAAGCTGGTTGTACACTTACATTAAACGAATGGATAGTATAGCGATTGACTAACGGAACAAGGTGAAAATATGTCCGGCGCATTTGATCTGATTTTTTATAGCATTGCCACGATGTTAGGTGTGGCCGCTGTCGGCTTGATCGTGGTCTGGTTCATCCAGGATGTGACGCAGAAGAAACATTCGATTCTGCGCAATTATCCGGTTATAGGCCGTTTGCGTTATTTTTTCGAAATACAGGGCAAGTATTTCCGTCAATATTTTTTCGCCAATGACCGCGACGAGATGCCGTTCAATCGCGCAACACGTGCTTGGATATACAAAAATGCCAAGAACAAAGGCAGCTTGGTCGGTTTTGGTTCCACCAACGATCTACGTCAGCCGGGCTCGATTATTTTTGTCAATGCCGCTTTTCCAATCCAGGAAGAAGATCAGTTGCCCACGCCGTCGCTACACATCGGAGAAGGTTACTGCGAACAGCCATTCGAAGCCAAATCGATCATCAATATCAGCGGCATGAGTTACGGCGCCATTTCAAAACCGGCAGTGTGTGCATTATCGCTGGGCGCGACACAGGCGGGTTGCTGGCTGAATACCGGCGAAGGCGGTCTATCGCCGTATCATTTGGAAGGCGGTTGCGATCTGATTATGCAAATTGGCACAGCAAAATACGGTATTCGCGATGAACAGGGCAATTTCTCGCCACAGCGCGCCAAGGAACTGAGCAAAGTAGTTAAGGCGTTTGAAATCAAACTGTCGCAAGGCGCAAAGCCTGGCAAAGGCGGATTGCTTCCTGCCAATAAAGTGCATGAGGAAATTGCTGCAATCCGTGGTATCCCTGTCAATCAAAATTCAATTAGCCCGAATCGGCACAAGGATATCAACAACATCGACGAGCTGCTCGATAAAATCCATTACATCCGTGAATTAACCGGGCGTCCGGTTGGTATCAAAACGGCCATTGGAGGTTGGAATTTTATCAATGAGCTGTGCGACAGCATCAATCGCCGCGGCTTGGAATACGCACCGGATTTTCTCACGATAGACGGCGGCGAAGGCGGCAGCGGCGCGGCACCGCAAACATTGGTTGATCATGTCAGCCTGCCGATCGCCGAAGCGCTGCCGCGTGTGGTGGATGCGCTAATCCAATCCGGTTTGAAAAACCGCATTTATGTCGTGGCTGCCGGAAAATTGGTCACTTCTGCTGAAGGCGCGTGGGCGCTTTGTGCCGGCGCAGATTTTGTCAATACCGCACGAGGCTTCATGTTTTCGCTTGGCTGCATTCAAGCGATGCGCTGCCACCTCAATACCTGTCCTACCGGTGTTACGACGCACGATGAACGCTTGCAGAGGGGGTTGGTGGTGGAAGAGAAATATCTCCGAGTGGCTAATTACGCCAGAAACGTTAACAAGGAAATCAACATGATTGCGCATTCATGCGGCTTGCATCATGCCCGGCAATTCAAACGCGAGCATGTACGCATCGTCGAGACTGCAGGTAAAAGCGTCGCATTGAATATTTTGTATCCCTACCCGGAAGTGATAAAAAAACAACATGAACTCCCGTAAAATCAACTTTGCGCATCATTTTCCAATAATTTCTCTTTCAATCTTTTAAACCCCATTATCAGCTTATAAGCTCGATTCCCATTAAGAACCGCTGAACTGCCAACAGCATATTTCAGATAAGGGGAGAAAAAAGCGCTTAATCGCAGTTTAGCCACAAAAGCAGTTTACCGATAATAGGTTGTCGCTCTTTGGATAATTTTCACTATTTGCGCATCTTCAAAATAATTTTCTAATAATACTGTACAAAATGCTTCGTCTATTAACCGGTCATCATGATCGCAAAATGATCATAATCAATGCTTTCGCATTGAGTATGATCATTTTGTCGGCTGGTTTCGGTGTATACAAAAGTATCCATGACCAAACGGAAGCCACGATTACTTCCGGTATCGGCGTGACATTGAGCAATATAACGAAGCTGATAGAAAATCAGATATCACATGCTATTTCAAATACTGAGCTATTGGCCATAACCATTTTTCCTGCACACGATTTGGAAGCTATCCATTCGGATCAATTTCGTGAAAGAAGGCTTGCGCACTTGGTGCAGTTTTCAGAAAAAATGCTGAAAAACAATTTATCAAGTATCAGCGTGTATGACGCTGAAGGTAATTTGATAGTCGAGTCAGGTGAAAAATCCACGCACCCCGATTTGCTTCTGACGCTTGATACAGGTTTGGAAAATCGCAGCGAATTATTATGGAACCGGCAATTCGTTCTGCGCAGATCAATGCCGGTTCACGCTCACAACAACAAATTTGTTGGTCACATTACCGTTGAGCAACCGATGCCCCTGCTTAGCAGGCTATTTTCTGAAGCAACACTGATAGGCAATTCGAGTGTGTTGCAACTATGCGCGACTGTTCAAGGCGATGGTTTGGCAATTGATTGCATCGTGCGCGATCAACACGGCAATCAGTTTAAACGTATGACAAGCATCGTCAATGACAAACAACTGTCTATACATTTGGCACTTATGGGTAAAAGCGGCATGCAATTTACCCAGGATTCCCGGCAAGTCAATGTTGCCGCTGCCTATTCGCCGGTTGCTTATGGTTTAGGCAGCGTCCTTAAAATAGATGAGGCGGAGCTGCATGACCTGTTGCTGGATCAGGCCTCAGCAACTTTATTCTATTTGGTTCTGCTGGTGCTGACTGGCTTGGTAACATTAATTTGGATTGCGGTGCCGCGTAAACAACCTCTTATCCGATTCGGCCAAATACTGAAAAAAAAACATAACGATAAAGATAACAATGACGCTGAGAAAATTTCTTTAGAAGTGTCGACTTACATCGAAACGATCGGCAAACTTGCACTCATTTGCATCGCTGACCGCGGTGGAAAAATCGTCCAGGTCAATGATAAATTATGTGAAATGAGCGGTTATAGCCAGCAAGAATTGATTGGCCAGGATCATCGCTTATTGAACTCACATTATCAATCGGAATCGTTCCATACGGATATATTGGCCACCATCGCAAAAGGTGAAATTTGGCGTCAGGAAATCTGTAATCGCAGTAAATCCGGAACAACCTATTGGGTTGATTCCGCAATCATTCCATTGGTAGACAGTTATGAAGAAATCAAAGGCTATCTATCAATAAGCGTTGATATCACGGCACGTAAACAGAAGGATTCCAGCCTGAACGAGCAGCTAAGAGAAAGTCATTGCATGCAAATTATCAGAAGTTGCATGGCACAGAATCTCGGTACTGAAAAAATATGCCTTAACATTTTGGAGTCGCTACTCGCGGCCATGCATTTTCCGGATATGGCAGCCGCAATGATCGAATTGGGAAATAAACGGATTGCTACGGAAAAGTATCAAGAAGATCTCCATCCTCAATTAACAGCGCGAATTCTATCGAATGGGGAAGTATGCGGTTTTTTGAAGGTTTGCTATCCTCAGGATGCCGCTTTTAGATTGCCCTACGAGCAGAATCTTATCGATACCGTTGCCCACGATATTGGGCGCTGGTATGAGCATAGAGAAGCCGAGCAACGGATCATCACGATGGCTACACACGATGCATTAACGGGATTGCCCAACCGGTTGTTATTGCAAGATCGCATTGAGCAGGCACTTGTGCATGATACCCGCCATCAACGGCAAATGGCGGTGCTTTTTATCGATCTGGATCATTTCAAAACGATCAATGACTCACTCGGTCACGATATTGGGGATCTCCTGCTCAAAGCGGTGGCAGAACGCTTGCTCACTTGCGTGCGCAGTGAAGATACCGTTGCGCGCCAGGGGGGGGACGAGTTTATTATCGTATTGAACTCTATCGCGGAATCATTGGATGCTGCCAAAGTCGCACAAAAGATTCTGGATTCGATCACGCACCCTTATCAAATCCACAAAAATGAGCTTCATATCGCAGGCAGTATAGGGATCGCGGTATTTCCGGACGATGGAACCAGTGCGGATACGTTATTAAAGAATAGCGATGTTGCCATGTATTATGCAAAAGAAAATGGCCGCAATAATTACCAGTTTTTCACCGATGAGCTCAACAAATCTGCGCACGAACGGCACACCCTAGGCCTGGATTTACGTCATGCATTGGAGCGCGACGAATTGGTTTTATATTATCAACCTGTGATGGATATGCCCGATAACCGGTTACATAGTGTAGAAGCTTTGCTTCGCTGGCGGCATCCGCAGCATAAATTGATAACCCCGGACAAGTTTATTAGTTTGGCGGAAGAAACCGGCTTGATCATTCCAATCGGTGAATGGGTGATCAAAACGGTTTGTGTGCAAATTAAAACTTGGCAGCAGCAAGGATACAATGCGCCAAAAGTCGCCATTAATCTGTCGGCCCGGCAATTCCGGGATAAGGAATTAACAAAAAATATTGCCCACATACTGAATGAAACGGGCGTAGATGCACAATACATCAGTCTCGAAATCACAGAAAGCATGCTTATCGACAATATCGATAAAGTCGTTACGACGCTCAAATGCTTGAGTGAAATGGGCATGCACATATCCATCGATGATTTTGGCACCGGTTATTCCAGCCTTAGTTATCTAAAACGTTTTCCAATTCATACGCTTAAAATCGATCGGTCATTTGTACGCGATATCGTAACTGACAAGAACGATCGTACTATTGTTGCCGCCATTATTGCCATGGCACACAGCCTGGAAATAGAGGTCATTGCGGAAGGCATCGAAACAGAAGAACAGCTCGATTTATTGGTTGCACAAAAATGTGATCACTACCAGGGCTACTATTTCAGTAAACCAGTACCTGTCTCCGACATCGAAAATCTTTTGAAGCAACCGCTTCCCAAAAAAATTCACGCTCTTCGCATCGCAAAATAATCCACTCTTGAAATTTCGCCTCACTTCCCCCACGTAAGGATGAACAATCTAACGAGGGAGAGTTTCATGCGCTTTGACAAATTAACCACCAAATTTCAACAAGCCATTGCTGATGCGCAAAGCATTGCTGTCGGCCAGGATAATCCAACCATCGAGCCTCAACATTTACTGCTTGCGCTATTGCAGCAAGAAGATGGCAGTACGCAGTCATTGTTGCAGCGATCCGGGGTCAATGTTGCTCCCTTGATTGAGAATCTTAAGCAAAGTATCAATCGGTTACCCAAAGTCGATAATTCAGGAGGAGAAATTACTATTTCCCGCACGCTGAATAATCTTCTCAATTTGGCAGATAAGGAAGCGCAAAAACGCAATGATCAATTCATCGCTTCGGAAATGTTTCTGCTTGCAGTGTTGCAGGATAAGGGAGAAATCGGCGCTTTATTGAAACAGTATGGTGCCAGTTATACAGCGGTGGAAAAAGCCATCAATGCGATTAGAGGTGGCGAACAAGTTACCAGCGCCGAAGCGGAAAGCAGTCGTGAAGCCTTGAAAAAATACACACTGGATCTAACGGAACGTGCCCGGCAAGGTAAACTGGATCCTGTCATTGGCCGCGATGACGAAATCCGCCGCGCCATTCAAGTACTGCAGCGGCGCACAAAAAACAATCCCGTTCTGATTGGTGAACCAGGCGTTGGCAAAACCGCAATTGTTGAAGGCTTGGCGCAACGCATTGTCAACGGTGAAGTACCTGAAAGCCTGAAAGATAAACGCGTTCTCGTACTGGATATGGCCGCATTATTGGCTGGGGCCAAATACCGGGGTGAATTCGAGGAACGTCTCAAATCGGTACTCAAAGAACTTGCGCAGGATGAAGGAAAGACCATTGTATTCATTGACGAATTACATACCATGGTGGGAGCGGGCAAAGCGGAAGGCGCAATGGACGCGGGAAATATGCTGAAGCCGGCGCTGGCGCGCGGTGAATTACACTGTGTCGGCGCTACTACATTGGATGAATATCGCAAATATATCGAAAAGGATGCCGCGCTGGAACGCCGTTTCCAAAAAGTACTGGTGGAAGAACCCACGGTAGAGGCAACCATTGCCATATTGCGCGGCCTGCAAGAAAAATACGAAGTTCATCATGGCGTTGATATTACGGATCCCGCCATTGTAGCTGCTGCGGAATTATCAAACCGCTATATTACCGATCGTTTTTTGCCTGATAAAGCAATTGACCTGATTGATGAGGCCGCTGCACGCATCCGCATGGAAATTGATTCCAAGCCGGAAGCGCTGGACCGGTTGGATCGGCGCCTGATTCAACTTAAAATCGAACGGGAAGCCATTAAAAAGGAAAAAGATGAAGCTTCGCAAAAACGCTTGCAATTACTCGAACAGGAAATAAAGCAAAAAGAGCGCGAATATGCTGACTTAGCCGAAATCTGGAAAACGGAAAAATTCCAAGTACAGGGTTCTCAGCAAATCAAAGAAGAAATGGAAAGAATTAAGGTGGAAATCGATGCGGCTACGCGCAAAGGCGACTGGCAAAAAGTATCCGAATTACAATATGGCCGACTCCCACAATTGGAGGCGCAATTACAATCTCAGCTCAATGATCAGAAAAAAGTCGTAGAAACTGAGTCAGGCAAAGATTCCACACCTAAATTATTGCGTACCCAGGTCGGTGCCGAAGAAATCGCCGAAGTGGTGTCACGTGCGACGGGTATTCCTGTCTCTAAAATGATGCAAGGTGAGCGCGAAAAATTGCTTTTAATGGAACAAAAGCTGCATGACCGGGTAGTTGGCCAAGATGAAGCCGTCCGGCTGGTATCTGATGCCATCCGGCGTTCGCGCGCAGGTCTGGCTGACCCGAATCGGCCTTATGGATCATTTCTGTTTCTTGGACCTACCGGCGTGGGAAAAACTGAATTATGCAAAGCGTTAGCGGGTTTTTTATTTGACTCGGAAGATCATCTCATCCGTGTGGATATGTCGGAATTTATGGAAAAGCATTCGGTAGCGCGTCTGATTGGAGCACCTCCCGGCTATGTCGGTTACGAAGAAGGCGGTTATTTAACCGAGCTGGTGCGCAGAAAACCCTATGCTGTCATTTTGCTGGATGAGGTGGAAAAAGCGCACCCGGATGTTTTCAATGTACTGCTGCAAGTTCTGGATGACGGCCGCATGACCGATGGTCAAGGGCGCACTGTCGATTTCAAGAATACCGTTATTGTCATGACTTCCAATCTGGGATCGCAAATGATTCAGGAAATGTCGGGTAGCCAATATGAAGCGATCAAACAAGCCGTCATGGGAGAAGTCAAAACACATTTCCGTCCTGAATTTATTAACCGTATTGATGAAGTGGTTGTTTTCCACGCTCTGGATGCCAAACATATCCAATCCATCGCAAAAATACAGCTCAATTATCTGAAAACGCGACTCGGCAAATTGGATATGCAACTTGAAATCAGCGACGCTGCACTCTCTGCGCTTTCACAGGCTGGATTTGATCCTGTATTTGGCGCAAGGCCGCTTAAACGCGCCATCCAGGCTCAAATTGAAAACCCGCTAGCCAAAGAAATTTTGGAAGGTAAGTTTGTCGCAAAAGACACCATTAAAATCGATTATTCCGATGAGAAAATGAATTTTTACAAAATGAATGATTAGAACTGGACAGACACTTAGGAGATTTTGATATGGGCTGATTAAAACATAGCGTCTCAATCAGATTCGGGTAAAATGTAATTTTTTACTGGATAGCTTGTTATGTTTAAAGGTAGTCTGGTTGCTATCGTTACACCGATGCTTGAAGATGGCGAATTAGACCTGGAAAAATTCCGTGCTTTGCTTGATTTTCATATTGCACAGGGTAGCGATGGCATTGTGGTGGTTGGTACCACCGGAGAATCTCCGACAGTAGATTTTGACGAACACCATTTGCTGATGAAAACGGCGGTTGATCATGTAGCTGGTCGAATACCGGTAATAGCTGGCACGGGTGCCAATTCGACCCGTGAGGCCATTGATTTATCGATCTATGCAAAAAATGCCGGTGTGGATGCTTGCTTATCGGTAGCACCTTATTACAACAAGCCGACGCAGGAAGGCTTGTATCAACACTTTAAAGCTATTGCTGAAGCGGTTGAAATTCCTCATATTTTATATAACGTTCCCGGTAGAACCGTTGCGGATATTCAAAACGGTACGGCGTTGCGCCTTGCACGCATCCCCAACATCGTTGGCATAAAAGATGCTACCGGAGATATCGGGCGAGGCTGTGATCTTTTATCGCGTGCGCCATCCGGCTTCAGCGTTTATAGTGGAGATGATGCCAGTGCATTAGCGCTGCTGTTGCTTGGCGCGCACGGCGTTATATCAGTCACAGCCAATGTGGCACCGAAAATCATGCACGGCATGTGCGTAGCTGCGGCATCCGGTGATGTCAATACTGCGCGGGCACTTAACAATAAGTTGCTGCGCTTGCATATCGATTTGTTTATAGAAGCTAATCCGATCCCCGTGAAGTGGGCTGTTGCACAAATGGGTCTAATTGAAACCGGAATTCGCCTTCCGCTTACCCCATTATCCACTCATTATCACCAGCTCATTCGAGAGGCCATGCGATTGGCCGATATCTCTGTTGCGAAGGAGTAAGATGTTAACATCGAAATGGCGGAAAGTAGCTGTGCCGTCACTGGCAATTGTGCTGTCATTGATGAATACAAGCTGCAAAACGTTCTCATTGTTTCCTGAAACCAAAACAGTTGATTATAAATCTGCTGGCAAATTACCGCCGCTGGAGATTCCACCAGACCTCGTTATACCAGCAGTCGATGAACGATACACCATTCCTGAGGCCGACTCACCTGGTAGCGCTACATTTTCCAGCTATAGCAGTGATCGCGGCGGACAATTAAGGACGGGTGCAACCGCAGTTGTGCCATCTTCATTCCAGAATGTTCATATCGAACGTGCCGGTACGCAACGCTGGCTGGTTGTACCCCAATCCCCGGAAGCTGTGTGGCCTGTCGTGAAGGAATTCTGGCAAGAACTGGGTTTCCTGATCAAAATCGAGTCTCCGGAAACCGGTATTATGGAAACCGATTGGGCTGAAAATCGCGCAAAAATTCCACAAGATCCTTTACGTACCATCCTTTCAACCTTTTTGGACAGCTTGTATTCTACAGCGGAACGCGATAAATTCCGCACACGCCTGGAACGCAATGAAACAGGAAATACCGAAATATATATCAGCCATCGGGGCATGAACGAGGTGTTGGAAGGCGGTAATCTGAATCGCACTATCTGGCAACCCCGGCCAGCGGATCCGGATCTTGAAGCTGAAATGCTGTCGCGATTGATGATGCGCTTTGGCGTTGCAGAAGAAAAGGCCAAACTGGAGCTGACAACGAGCAGAAGCGTGGCTCAGGAACGTACTTATATTGATAACGATGCAGGGACGCTAATTATTAATGAAGCATTTGATCGTTCATGGCGGCGTGTCGGATTAGCACTTGACCGTATTGGCTTCACCGTTGAAGATCGAAATCGTGTCGAAGGTATTTATTATGTGCGTTATCTCAATCCCGATAAAGATGCTAAAAAGACCGGCGATGACAAAGGGTTACTGTCGGGGATAATGTTTTGGCGCGATGACAATGACAAGGATGGTGCGAAGGCAGCAAAATACCGCATACAAGTTAACAATACTGGCGCAAATACCAGTAAAGTCAGCCTTCTCAATGATGATGGCACAGCCGTTAATTCAGCAACGGCCAACCGTATTCTTAAGTTGTTGCATGAGCAACTGAAATAAAATCAAGTATAACGGTTTGTTTGTTATTAATTCAGGATACAAATAAAAAGACCGCCTGTACGGCGGTCTTTTTATTTTTTGCTAGCTAAGTCTTAGTGTCCTGGCTTGCTGGTTCCACCATATGGACGCGGATCAGCGCCTTCTTTCAAGCAATTGCCGTTAGCATCAATACCATGTTGGCACTCGATTTCTTCGCCGCGCATGATTCTTTCATAATTTTCTCTTTCCGTTTCAGGAAGTGCTTGGCTAGGTTTGCCACCACATGCAGATAATGACAATGCTACTAAGAATGCAGCTAGAAGAGTATATTTCATTACGTAATTTTCCTTATAAAGTTCTAAAATATTTTAATACTGGCGAACCGGCAGTATATAACGAACTTAAGCGATCATTCAAGCAAGTTTTTAATTCTATTCATAGAAAGTCTTTTATTTCAAATCGTTGGTTAAAAATCGCGCATCTTATGAACTGGATAAACACTCATCTAATAATTCAATCCAATGTTTCACGGGTACTGCTGTACCACTTTGCAAATGCACTAAGCATCCAATATTAGCGGTAGCAATCTGTTCCGGTTTGCCTGATTCTAAAGCGAGTACTTTATTTTTCAGTAATTGTTGTGACAAGTCAGGCTGCAATATCGAATAGGTGCCTGCTGAACCGCAGCATAAATGACTATTAGGAACAGAGGTCAAATCAAAACCAGTATTAATCAGAATGTCTTCCACAACACCGCGAATTTTCATACCATGCTGCAAAGTACAAGGCGAATGAAAAGACAATTTCATTTTACGTGCGTTACCGTTGTGTTTATCCAGCAATAATTTAATATTTTCTAATTCAGCATGAATTATTTCACTGATATCTTTAGCAAGTGCCGAAATATCAGCCGCTTTTTTTGCATAGACCGGATCATGCTGCAATAAATGTCCATAGTCTTTCACAGTTACGCCACAACCACTGGCTGTCACCACTATCGCCTCAACTTCGCTTTGCGCTACCAATGGCCACCACGCATCGATGTTGCGGCGCATGTAGTCCAATCCTTCCTCCTGTGCATTCAAGTGAAAAGTAACAGCCCCGCAACACCCGGCATTTGCAGCAGTGATTAGCGATATGCCCAAATTATTCAATACACGTGCAGTAGCAGCGTTGATATTAGGTGCCATTGCCGGTTGCACACAGCCATCAAGTGCCAGCATTTTTCGTGTATGCTGCTCTGTAGGCCATAATTTAGCGGGACTGAGTGTGGATGGAATTTTACTTTTCAGTTTTCCCGGCAGAATCGCGCGCACTGCCTGTCCAGCCTTAAATAATGTATTAAACAACAATGGATTAGGTAAAATTTTGCGCAACGTATAGCGTATAAGATCAGAACGGATACTGCGTTTTACCCGCTTTTCAACGATGCCGCGGCTGATGTCCACCAGTGCACCGTAGCGAACACCCGAAGGACAAGTCGTTTCACAGGCACGGCAAGTCAGGCAGCGATCAAGGTGCAATTGCGTTTTTTGCGTAACAGGCTGCCCTTCCAGCATTTGCTTCATTAGATAAATACGGCCGCGCGGACTATCGAGCTCGTCACCAAGAATCTGATAAGTCGGGCAAGTCGCCAGACAAAAACCGCAATGCACGCAACTGCGCAAAATGGCATCCGCTTCCTGTCCTTGCGGAGAATTTTTTATAAAGTCTACGAGTTTGGTTTGCATTTAAATCTCAGGGTAAAGCCGACCGGGATTGAAGATTCCCAGTGGATCAAATTTTTCTTTCAATAAACGGTGAATCTTCATCATAGCGGGAGGAAGCGGATGAAATACGCTAATACGCTGGTTATTATTACGAAACAACGTGGCATGACCACCTGCCTTTTCTGCGGCGTTACGTATGATTTCTGTTTCTGCTTCACCGTCAGATTGTAACCAACGTAAACCGCCATTCCACTCGATCAATTGTTTACCAGGCAATGTCATGGGCGCCGCAGTGGATTGAATGGATAAACGCCACAGCGATTTGTCTGACTGAAAAAAAGCATGCGTTTGCTCGCGTATTGTGTGCCAAAAAAATTCACCGTCATGCAGCGCTTCGCCGCCCAATTTCAATTGCGCTGCACGCACTGCGGACTCAGCACCCGAAAGTCTCAAAAAGAGCTCGCCTGCGGTATAACACGTCGCAGAGATGGGGAACGGTTTACCGGCCCATTCATTCATTTTCTCGATTGCTGCCGCTTCATGCAATGACATGCGCAGTGTCATTTCAGTTGCCGGTTTGGGTAAGATTTTCAGCGAAACTTCAAGCAACGCACCCAGCGTTCCCATTGAGCCCGTCATTAACCTGGAAATATCGTAGCCCGCAACATTTTTCATGACTTGTCCGCCAAAACTTAAATCGTGGCCTTGTCCATCCAGCATGCGCACACCCAGCACATAATCGCGCACCGAACCGGCGCTGGCGCGGCGCGGCCCCGACAAGCCGCTTGCCATGCATCCTCCCAGCGTAGCCAATTTACCAAAATGGGGAGGTTCAAATGCCAGCATTTGCCCGTGCTGTGCAAGCATAGCCTCCAGATCCGCCAGCCGGGTACCGGCGCGCGCTGAAATTACCAGTTCTGTCGGTTCATAATCAACAATGCCGTGATAATTGTTCATATCTAGCAATGTAATGTCCTGTTTGGCCATTGCATTGCCGTAAAAATGCTTAGTACCGCCACCGCTTATCTTCAGTGGAATTTTAGTTTCAGCCGCATTATGTATGGCTGCGATATATTCATCAATAATAGCTAACATGGTATTTAGAAACGCGGCAATTCGGCGAATTTCTCTTCACCCCGATGCACATGCATAGCACCCAATTCCGCGCAACGATGCAGGGTGGGCACAGCTTTGCCGGGATTAAGCAACCCAGCCGGATCAAATGCCGCTTTAACCGCATGAAATATTTTCAGTTCATTGGTTCTGAATTGTGAGCACATTTGATTGATTTTTTCCATCCCTACGCCATGCTCTCCGGTAATTGTGCCGCCAGCATCAATGCACATCTGTAATATTTTCCCGCCAAATTCCTCGGTTTTCTCCAATTCGCCCGGCTGGTTGGCATCATACAAAATGAGAGGATGTAGATTGCCGTCGCCGGCATGGAACACATTCATGCAACGCAAGCCGTATTCCTGTGAAAGTTGTTCTATGCCACGCAACACATCGGCCAAATGCTTGCGCGGAATAGTGCCGTCCATGCAGTAGTAGTCAGGCGAAACCCGGCCTGCCGCGGGGAATGCCGCCTTACGCCCTGCCCAGAATTTGAGACGCTCCGCTTCGTTGCGCGAGGTGCTGATGGTAATTGCACCACTTTGCCGCATGATGTCATGGATACGTTGAATTTCTGTGACTACCTCTTCGGCGCTACCATCGGATTCGCACAATAAAATTGCTTCCGCATTTAGATCGTAACCGGCATGTAGAAATTCCTCCACAGCATGAATAGTAATTTTATCCATCATTTCCATGCCAGCGGGAATGATGCCTGCAGCAATCACATTGGCCACCGCATTACCCGCTTTCTGCACATCGTCAAATGCCGCCATCACCAACTGCGCTTTTTCCGGAATCGGGATCAATTTCACAGTAATTTCTATGACGATGCCCAGCATACCTTCACTACCCGTCATCAATGCAAGCAAATCGTATCCCGCACTGTCCAGACCTTCACTGCCGATATCCAGGCGCTCTCCGTCAACAGTCAAAACACGTAATTTGAGAATGTTATGCACCGTAAGGCCATATTTAAGGCAATGCACGCCGCCTGAGTTTTCTGCTACATTGCCGCCAATCGAACAAGCAATTTGCGACGAAGGGTCTGGCGCATAATACAAACCATAAGGTGCGGCGGCTTCACTGATTGCCAAATTTCGTACACCTGGCTGCACCCGTGCGGTGCGCGCAAGCGGATCGACATTGATGATTCGATTCAATTTTGCCAGTGACAATACAACACCTTGAGCATGCGGTAATGCGCCTCCCGATAAGCCGGTACCCGCACCGCGCGCCACCACAGGTGTTTGTGCTGCATGGCACAGTTGTAAAATCTTAACGACTTGTTCCTCGTTTTCCGGTAATACCACCGCCATCGGCAGTTGCCGGTAAGCCGACAAACCGTCGCATTCATAAGGTTTTAAATCCTCGGCTTCATACAATACCGCCTCAGCGGGTAAGAAAGATCTCAGATTTTGGATAAGTTCCTGAACAGCCATGCAATTATTCCGGATATTTTTGAATTTCGTGATTAGCCAATTTTTCCAGCATTTTTACAATGGCTGAATTATCCCATTTTGCACCGCCATGCGCGAGGCATGCCGAAAACAATTCGCGCACCGTTGCAGTATTGGGCAAACTTACACCCAGCTCGGAAGCACTTGCCAGCGCAATATTCAGATCCTTTTGGTGTAATTCGATGCGGAAACCCGGTTCGAAACGCCGCTGAATCATGCGCTCCCCATGTACCTCCAGCACGCGCGACGCTGCAAACCCGCCCATCAAAGCCTGCCGCACTTTTTCAGGGTCCGCGCCTGCTTTGGATGCAAATAACAACGCCTCAGCCACCGCTTCGATGGCTGATGATACAACTATCTGATTAGCGATCTTGCAAACCTGGCCGGCACCGACTCCGCCGATATGCGTCACGCTTTTTCCCAATAATTCGAATATCGGTTTCACTTTGTCAAAGGTAGCGGCCGCGGCTCCGGCCATAATAGTCAACGTAGCATTCTGCGCACCCACATCGCCGCCGGAAACCGGTGCATCGACATAATCATGTCCGAATGCATTGATTCGTGCCGCAAACTTACGCGTTTCCAGCGGGGAGATGGAACTCATGTCCACGATGATCTTGGCGTGATCAGCATGCGGTTCCAAACCCTCAATCACGCCATCCTCTGCAAACAATACTTTTTCCACATCCGGCGTGTCGGGAAGCATGGTGATAATAATATCCGCGTGCCGCGCCACTTCTTTGGGAAAAGCTAATGCTTTACCGCCCTGCGCAACCAACTCAGCAGGCACGCCACTGCGCGACTGTAAAAATAAACTGTACCCGCCCTTGATCAGGTGCCCGGCCATAGGCTTCCCCATGATGCCGAGCCCGATAAAACCTATATTTACCATTTATTATTAATAAATTAATTTGTTAATCATTATTAGATGAGAAAAAGCGTCAACTCAATCGATGACCAAGCTATAAGAAAAATTTTTTCTGTACAGATTGCAGCAAGATTTTATGTCTCGCTACTTCTAGCATCTAAAATTTTAACATGGAGAAAGATATGAATTGGGCCAGAGAATTTTCGTGCTATGCACGTTCCGGCCCAGCTCCAATTGAACTAGCAGATTTGGGACAAAACAATCGCATCAAAACATTTGAATGTCGCTACTGCTGAGATCCGGATGGAAAGTTGTGCCCAATAATGCAACTTGTAAGGCGGAAATACCACCCATCCCATCTGCATCATAATACAAAATTCCAGTAGCGGTATTGTAGATTAAACGATCATCTATATCTTGTGCAGACACTACCCCTGCACCAGACAAAAATTGTTCTGCATTGAGAATTCCTGGATTGCTACCCAAACCTGTATACAGTGTTAAACTGAATTGCAGTATGTCGGTACCGCTTTGGAAATCAATGATGGTATCCCGGTTGTACGTACTATTAGGATTATAGTCAAACACGAATTTGTCTGCTCCTGCACCTCCGGAGATAATATCGTTGCCATAGTTGCCATGCAAAGTGTCGTTAAATGCAGTGCCAATCAATGTGTTAGCGCCATTATTGCCGATAATTGTCAATCCATTCGCTACAGCAGAGGCATTAATGCTAACAGCAGCCGCTCCGGCAGTATTCGCATTAGCCGCAATACCTGTTCCAGTCACCACACGTTCTAGGCCGCTATCACCTGCATACAAAATCAACGTACTCGCAGAAGTTGCTGCAAATCGTACTTCGTCAGCACCGCTAATACCGGTATCATTAATTTCTGCGGCAGTGTGCTCTGCGGCAACGCTTATTATGTAAATATCTGCTTCTTCCCAGCCATCCATTATATCAATACCTGTCTTGCCATCGATTACATCGGCTTGCGCGGTACCGATCAGGGAATTCACACCGGCATTCCCCGCCAGTGTTAATCCATTGACTGCGGCGGCGGCATTGATATTGAGTGCAACAGTTGCAGTAGAAACCGCAGTCGCAGCTGTACCGGTACCCATTACGATACGCTCTATGCCTACATCACCTGCATACACTGTAAGCGTACTGTCTACTTTTGCCGCAAAACGAACTTCATCGCTTCCAGTCAATCCGCTATCGGCGAATTCGGAAGCCATATGATGATCTGCTGAGTTGACAATATAAATATCGGAGCCTTCTCCGCCATCGATTAGATCGGTATGAGCAGTACCTGTAAGGATATTGCTACCCGCGTTACCGATTAAGGTTAGTGCATTAGCTGCTAGACTGGCGTTAACATTCAGCGCAGTGGTGGCTGATGTAATTGCATCAACCTCTAGTCCGGTGCCGATGACTACACGTTCGATACCTGTATCTCCTGCAAATAAAGTTAAGGTACTGTTAACTGCCGCGGCAAATCTTACTTCATCGGTTCCTGAAGTACCGCTATCGCTGATTTCGGCAACCGTATGTTCAGCCGCAATGGTTATTAAATAAATATCTGAGCCGTTCAGTCCGTTAAATTTATCATTACCGCCCTTCCCGTCGATAAGATCATCGAAATTTGTACCCGTTACTATATTGGCGCCAGCATTGCCGAAAATCGCAAGCGCATTGCCGACTCCAGTTGCATTAACGTTGAGCGCTGTGGTTTTATTTGAAACAGCCGCTGCGGCAGTTCCTGTTCCAATTGCGACACGCTCGATGCCGGTGTCTCCGGCAAAAAGTGTCAGCGTACCAGCAACTGCCGCCGTGTATCGCACTTCATCAAATCCAGCAGTGCCGCTATCAGAAATTTCCGCAGCTGAATGCTCAGCGGCTGCAGCAATCAAGTAAATATCCGATCCTTCGTTTCCGTCAAGGATATCAATTCCCGAACCGCCATTCAGAATATCATCTTGTGCCGTAGCATGAAGTGTATTGGCACCGGCATTACCAGCGAGCAGTAATGGACCGGTCAGTGCTGATGCATCAACATTTAGTGCTGTGGTGCCTGATGAAACCGCCGTAGGTCCGACACCGGTGCCAATAACGATTTGTTCTATACCGGTATTGCCAGCAAATAATGTAAGTGTACCGGCGGTTGTAGCAGCATAGCGTATGACATCAACACCTGTAATTCCACTATCGGAAATTTCTGCTACAGTGTGGTCAGCAGAGTTTTCAAAGACATAAATATCTGATCCGTTTCCACCTAGCAGCGAGTCTTCACCGGCATTGCCAATCAATATGTCGTTAAATATGCTTCCTTTGAGTATATTAGCGCCTGCATTGCCTATGATAGTTAAACCTTTTGGCGCTAGGGTAGCATCAATGCTATGAGTGGTAGTGCCGCTGGTGTTAGCTGCAACTGCAATGCCTGTTCCAATAACAGCTTGCTCGATTCCCGTATCTCCGGCGAACAGTGTTAAAGTTCCCGCGGTTTGAGCTGTAAAGCGTATCTCATCAATTCCGCTAGTTCCATTGTCAGCAATTTCAGCCTGATTGTGCTCATTGGACGAATTGATGAGATAAATATCTCCGCCGTTGCTGCCATTCATGGAATCGGGAAAAGCTGTGCCAATCAAAATGTTCGATGCGGAATTTCCAATTATCGCAAGACTGTTTCCGGCTGCCGATGCATCAATATTAAGCGCTGCTGTTCCACTGGTAATAACACGCTCAATACCGCTGTCACCGGCGTATAATGTCAGGGTGCCGGGCGAAGTGGCTGCAAAACTGATCACATCAATGCCAATTGAACCTGTATCGGTAATTTCTGCAGCCGCATGATGCGCTGCGGCATTGATGACATAAGTATCTGAACCATCGCCACCATCTAATTGATCCACATAGGCAGTACCGGTGATCGAATTGTTTCCGGCATTTCCAATGATAGCCAACGCATTGGCTGCTGCAGCAGCATTAATATTCAGTGCTGTTGTGGCTGATGTATTGGCACTGGCCCCGAGTCCGGTGCCAATTATCACGCGTTCGATGCCGCTATCGCCTGCAAATATTTTTAGCGTGCTTTTAACAGTTGCAGCAAACCGTACCTCATCGGTACCCGAAGTACCATAATCAAAAAATTCCGCTGCTCCGTGATCCGCCGTCAGTAGCACAAGAAATATATCAGATCCCTCTCCACCATAGAGTTTGTCACTACCCGTACCGCCATCCAGTATGTCGTTGCCAGCAAAACCATTCAGCGTGTCATTGCCGGCCAAACCATAGAGAATATCGTCTCCCGCACCAGCGTTCATGATATTGTTGGCTGTTGTGCCGGTATAGCTGCCGCTATGGATGATTACCCCTGGAGGAGGCGGCGCGCCGGCAATTAGTGTGCCAATATCCAAACGTCCACCGGTTACGGTAGTTGCCGCTAAAGCACTGGTTGGCGCCACTGTACTCAATAACGCTTCACGCAATTGCTGCGCCGTGATATCCGGAAGCGCGGATGCATACAATGCCAAAGCACCGGTTACATGTGGTGCGGCCATTGATGTGCCTTGGTAAGAAGCATAGCCACCACCTGGCACAGTTGAATAAATACCCTGCCCCGGTGCTGCGAGGTCAACCGTTGATTTTCCGTAATTCGAAAAGGAGGCCAACATACCGGAAATGGTTAATGCCGCTACCGATATCACGGCATCGAATCCGGCTGCTGCGATGGTATTCATGTTGGAGGGATAATTTGCATAGCTATCGGTATTCAATCCACTATTTCCGGCAGCCGCGACAAATAAGCTACCAGCCTGCGCCGAGCGTACAATGGCATCATAATTGCTCTGGGAATATCCGCCTCCACCCCAGGAATTATTGGTAGCTACGAAGTTCTGGCCGGTACCGGAGACCAAACTGGCATTGGTATAGTAATTGATTGCAGCAGTTGTCGATAAAGAAGTGCCTCCAGAAGGACCCAACGCCTTGAGCGCCACCATCCCGATATTCCAGTTCACTCCCGAAACACCGGCGCCATTACCACCCGTAGCGCCAATCGTGCCAGCAACGTGAGTGCCATGACCGACATCATCAAAAGGATTGTTATCGTTGTTAACGAAGTCCCAGCCGACAATGTCGTCAATATAGCCATTGCCATCCAAATCATCTCCGCCTTCCCAGCGGGAATCCGCTAGCAAATCACCAGCATCGATACGGCCATTATTATTAAGATCGTTTACATAACTAACGTTAGCCGCATGATTCAAATCGATAAAACTGATAACACTATCCTGGTTCACATCAGTTAACGCCGATTTGAGGGTAGCGCTGATTTCTTTTTGATTAATCCAAATATTGAGATAGAGATCGGGATGCGTGTAATCAATGCCTGTATCGATGACACCCACAACGGTTTTTGTGGTTCCGGTAAATCCACTATTCCATGCTTCGGCTGCTTGACTGCCATAGCTATTCGCTGGAGAAGATAAATCGCCGTACATACCCCAAAGATTACCGTTGGTATAGAACGGATCATCGCTGCTAACTTGATTGGATATAACCCAATTGTGTTGCACAAATTCGACACCGGGCAGCTTGGCCAATTTATCGATTACTTTCTCAAGAGATTTGGGATTGCTGACCTTTGCCAGCATCGGTTCTTGTTGAGATGATGCAATATCATCGACAAATTCGGCGCCATTGTTGCGTAACAAAGTGATTTTCTCTACTTCGGTCATATGCGCAGCAAACTGGATCAAGAACTGACCGTTAACAAACTCGCTCATAACAATTTCCTAATTTATTTGGATTGAATCGGATATATACGGGCAATTAACCCCATATTTCTTTTGAATCATATCGACACAAGATTTTCAGCCTTTATGATCCAAATATCCTAGGAACGTGAAATGCAGCGAGTTACAGTGGAGTTAACAAGAAAAGCGAGGACTGGCAAGACATATCGAGACCTTTGCAAAAGGCTGCGATTTTCTCATCTCATTGTAATTGTGGTTCAATGTTTAAGAGACCGATTATTTTTTAGTCATTTTCCGCAAATGAAGCTAGGGATTGTTACACCCGGCCGGCGATTTTCGCACAAGAGGATACACTATCCCTATGTTTGTGTTATCAATCTGTGGTCGGCAAAGAGTTTGGGCGGACTTTTCAAGTTGTACGCCATAGCTAATAGCAGGTGCCAGGCATGCGGCTTTTGCCAGCCCGCTGTAACGCAGCGTTTTGCCATTGAACCATCGTGCCTGGTTGTCAATAGTGCGTTCTACAACATTACGGGATTTCGTGATCAGGCTTTTGCGATGTAACTGCCGCCGCGTCAAAGGATTGTTTGGCAGCCTTATCCAACAAACCCGGCAGCGCCTCGCTGTCATGGCAATTGGCCGCGGTGGTGGTTACCGCCATAACCAACCCGTCGCCATCAACCACCGTGAGTTGCCTATAGCCAAACACGGATTCGCCGCCTTTCTTAACCCAACGCGCTTCGCTATCCACACCGGGCTGAACCACTTTAATGACTTGCTGGGTATCTGCTTCATCATCCTGTCAATCGTCAGCATCGGACCTTCCTCTTTAGCGTGGAATTCGTAACTGGTTTTAACTTATCGAGTAGTTTTCCTGATGCCGGAGTTGTTAAAAATGGCTGTATAAAACATTGCAGATTGTTCGGCTTGATCATCAAGCCCTAGACAGGGATTAATTTTTTGCACGAATTTACTTCACAGGACATTTCGTTGGTGTGGTACTTCGGAGAAGGAATGGTGATTGTAATGGTAATGCAAGGGCAAGCTACTTTGCGGCTGATGCGGATTTTTAGAAAACAATCCTCATCAGCCGATTCGAACCCTTCTATACGGGAGATTTTCGTGGTATTCGTTACTGTTTCCTTGTATAGATTACCTCCAGCATTTTCATTTCCTCGCCACCATGGTGAGTTCCGTACATGATGAATTCCTGGTTATTGCTATCCACGATCGTCCAGATAGCGCGATGGGACATGTGTCCTCCACCCGCTTCGGCATGCCGTCCAGTTAGAGTAATGGTCTTGCCGTCGGCGGTTGCTGTGCCTTCCATCGTGAAAATACCTGTACTCATGCTATCGATCCATGTCGAAACATACTGTTTGAGCAAGTTGTCGTATGCGATAGTCCAAATCCCTGTATGGGGCTTGCCGTGCATGCTGCCGGTAATTTCTTGCTGAAGAAATCGACCTTCCAGTAACATTTTGATGTTTACGGAACCTGTTGACTCCACCGGTGGTTTGTGCGGATCCATCCATTCTTTCGTTTTTGTTACCCAACTGCCCGTAAGACTTGCCAATAGTTTGTGCTGTTCTCCAGGTGTAGCCAATTTTGTATAAACTTCCATCATTTCTTCAGGACTCATAGGTTTGCCGCTTTTTGGGTCACCGGCAATAGCGCCCGTTGTCAGTATTATCGAAAACCAAATAACCAAAGCAAAATGTGAATACTTCATGACTTTCTCCTTGAAAAATTTTTAATAAACAGATTATCGAAAGAAATTTTAGAAAGTAACAATGGTTTTAAAACCACCATATGCCATTCGTTTACAGTCGAAAGGCGGTGAACTGGGATTCATCATTTTTTCCAGTCTCGGATCAGCCATGACGGCCTGATTAACGCGATCGCGATGTTCTCTTGACTCGAAAACGATCCATGCAAAAATGACTGTTTCGTTCTTGGTGGCGCCAGCCAGATTATTGAACGATACCAATTCTTCTTGATTGAGATCATCCCCTGCGCACTCGATATACTCCAGAGCGCCATGCTCTTTCCAAACCGAACCGGCCAATTCAGCCATTTTTTTATATTCATCCAGCTTATTCTGAGCAATTGGAATCACATAGCCATCTACATATTTTTCCATAGTATTTTCCTTTAAATTTATTGTTTAAATGATAGATGCAGTGAAGCATCAGCCGGTACATTCCACTGCTGCAGCTTGACGAATTTCTTCAGGACTGACATCACGGATATGGGTTGCTATCGACCACTGATGCCCGAAAGGATCTCTCACGCTACCGTAACGGTCGCCCCAGAACATATTATCAACCGGCATCGTTACGGTTGCACCGGCTTTAACGGCCTGATTAAAAACCGCATCCACATCCTCAACTTGTAAGTGAATCGTGACAGGTGAACCTTTCAGCGTGAGCGGACTAAGACAATCCCAGTGTGGATTTTCGTCTACCAGCATCACGAGTGAATCGCCAATTCGAATGCAGGCATGAATCAATTTTCCACCCGGACCTGGAACCTGGATCATTTCTGTGGCATTGAATGCTTGCCGGTAAAATTCGATTGCCTTGGCGGCATCTGAACAAACCAGGTGTGGTGTAACGGTGTGCATGCCTTCGGGAATAGGGCTTACTTGCGACATAGCAGTCTCCTTGTATTAGATATAAAAAAACAATGAGTTGGTTTCTTTGGTAATTGATGCTATCTAACTGATTCTGGTGTGCTCAAGCACACGGAACCGCTCGATAGCTTCGCCGGGTTCAAAATCATCGAGCTCAAACAATTGCCGTACCTCAATTTCACAATCCTTTCCTTCTCCCGCAGGATTAGGGAAACGTTTGCTCCATTTAATAGCTTCGGCTTTTGATGCAACTTGAATCAAGGTATAGCCGGCGATAAGTTCTTTAGTTTCGGTAAAGGGGCCATCGATCAACGTTCGTTTATTTCCGTTGTATTGGATACGCCAGCCTTTTGAACTGGCTTGTAACCCGGATGCATCCAGTAACACACCTGCTGCGGCTAATTCTTCATGAAATTCTGCCATCTCTGCGATGAGCTGCTCTTCGGGCATGACGCCTGCTTCCGAATCTTGGCTTGCTTTGACTATAATCATGTAGCGCAATTGATTTCTCCTTTGAATTGACATATGGAATCAAACGATCGATTGTTATTCAGTAGTCTGATTCTGATGAGTAGTCGAATGACAACAAGGTAAATCGACAAGGTGGGCAAATATTTTTTCGGGTTATTTTTTGGAACGTCCATTCTCAGACCAGTTCCCTGTTATTTTGCTTTGCCATCTCCCGGATCGGCCTTATCGGCCTGATTTCAATACTGCCAATCTGCGCGGGCGGAATTTTTGCGGCTAATTGAATGGCTTCGTCCAGGTGCTCGGCTTCGATCAAATAAAAACCTGCCAGTTGTTCTTTGGTTTCAGCGAATGGCCCATCGGTAATGCTAATCTTACTGTCACGAACTCTGACAGTGGTAGCGGTGTGCACCGGCTGTAGCGCTTCCGAAGCCAGGCAATGCCCGGATTTACGGATCTGCTCGTCATAATTCAGGCAATCGCTGTCGGGTATGGCGTCCAGAAGACTTTCCGCACTATATACAAGACACAAATATTTCATAACTTTCTCCTGCTGAAAAAATCGTTAACGGTTAACTTAACTCAGTCCAAGTACGTCCAAAGTTTGTGGATCATTGGCGATTGGCCGGATCTCTACACATCCCAATGCGGCTCCGGGAATTTTTGCTGCGACCTGAATGGCTTCATTCAAATCTCGCGCTTCGATCACGTAATAGCCGCCGAGCTGTTCTTTAGTTTCGATAAAAGGGCCATCGGTGCTTGAAATTTTCCCCTTGCGTACTCTGATGGTAATGGCTGCTGATGGCGGTAATAATCGATTGCAATCGACAAAATGTCCGCTCGCACGAATGTTGCTGGTAAATTCGCGATATTCTTCGTAATGCTTGTCGGCATCGGCTTGCGGCATTTGCTCCATGACTTTTTCGGCGCAAATCAAACAAAGATATTTCATAATGAATTCCTTATATCGGGTTGATTGAAATGATGGCACTTACTTAATAGTCGATTGACAATAGCTAAAATCGACAATGAGCTTATCGATTTTGTAGTTCAGTCAATCTTTTTTGCAGAAACCGGCGTTCAGGTTCCTGCTGAGTCAGTTGTAAGGCGTGTTGATAGGCTTCGATTGCTTCGTTGCGCTGCCTTAATCGGCGATGAAAATCAGCCTTGGTTGCATACATGAAATGATAATCCGTGAGCTGGCCTCTGGAAATCAACGCTTCAATCAGTTCTAATCCCATTGCCGGTCCATCACACATGGCTATCGCGACAGCACGATTCAATTCGATGACAGGGGAAGGGTAAATTCGCAGTAATAGGCCGTACAGGCCTATAATTTCGCGCCAATCGGTCATGTCGGCGCTAGCGGCTTCCGCATGAACGGCCGCAATAGCAGCCTGCAAAGTGTAGACTCCAAATCCTGGTAAACCAAGCGCGCGTTTTACCAGAACTACACCTTCATTGATCTGATCGCGATTCCAGAGTGTGCGATCTTGCTCGGCAAGTAATATCAAATCACCTTCGGCCGTGGTCCGAGCCTCGCGTCTGGAATCCTGTAACAACATCAATGCCAACAAACCTTGAATTTCCGCTTGCGCGGGTAGTAACTCTAGTAGCAATCTGCCTAGGCGGATCGCTTCAGTGGAGAGATCGTGCCGCGTTAATACAGTACCCGACGAAGCCGAGTAGCCTTCGTTAAAAACCAAATAGATAACTTGCAAAACGGTATTGAGACGTTCGGCGAGTTGCCCGGGTGCAGGCACTGCGTACGGTATTCTTGCATCGCGGATTTTGGCTTTGGCGCGCACAATCCGCTGTGCGGCTGTCTTCGGCGCTATCAGAAAAGCGCGGGCGATTTCCTCGGTGGTTAACGCGCAGATTTCACGCAAAGTCAGAGCAATTTGCGCTTCTGCCGGCAAGCTTGGGTGGCAGCACGTAAAAATCAAGCGCAATTGATCATCCTGCAGGTTGTCATCGCATTCGTCGTCTGGGTTTGCGGTAACAGCATCATGCTGCTCGGGAATTTCTTCCAATGCATCAAAGCGTTTATCGCGGCGAAATTTATCAATCGCTTTAAAACGTCCAACAGAAATCAGCCAGGCACACGGATTATCCGGGATGCCTTGCTGCGGCCATTGCTCCAGCGCTGTTTGAAATGCATCATGCAATGCTTCTTCAGCTTGATCAAAATCACCGGTCAAACGTATCAGTGTTGCCAGCACGCGCCTATATTCATTGCGATATACTTGTTCCAAGAAAGTTGAAAAATTTTGCTCAGATTTTTTCACACCGATCACCTTTATCTGAAATTATTCTTGTTAAGCTCGCCAATGATTTTAGTGTGCAAGCTGAGGATGTATTGGCTGTACAGTAAGCACCGATGATGTTTGCCCTCGAGACTGGAACCTGTCTTGCTACATACTTAAGATCTTATGACTCAAGGAAAAACCTGCCATATAGATAAATCGCCGTTACCATGCTGTTTGAAAGTCACGCAGCGGATAAAACCGTACAACCGAAGACATGTTTCGCACTGGCAAACCGAGTTGTAATCGCGCAAAGACTTCAGTGAATCATGCATACAGTGTGAATTTTCTCACAGCGATTCTCAGCCAACCGTATTAACCTCCGAAGTGCTCTTTCTTTATGAATGTGCAAAACGAACGATAACTTTAAAGGAGAATTATAATGATAGCGAAAAAAAACAAATGGTCACCTGCATGGGGTGTGCTTTTTTCATTGACCCTCATTGCTTATTTGCCGCCAGCGCAGGCCATCGATGATAGCCATACCCCAGTAGCCAGCGACGGTTCCGTGTTGAAAGGCTCCGGAAACAAATCAACGGTAGCATTACAAGGAGTAAGCGGATACTCGGGAACCGGTATCATGACCCGAGATATGGTTGGCGGATCCCAGTTGGGAGTTATCCCGAGCCGTGATGAAATTAAGTCATTGCAACCGGCTGTAAACGGAAAAGAAACGGGGATAGAGTCTGTACTGGGAGTGGATACCCGTTTCAGGACTTACGGTAATACCTATCCGGCACGCGCAGTTGCGCTGGTTACTTTCGACGGCGGGTTTTGTACTGGAACTTTCTATGGTCCCAATGTAGTTTTGACCGCTGGCCATTGCGTTCATAGTGGCGGTAGCGGAGGTAGCTGGAAAACCAATGTTCGAGTGTGGCCCGGATACAATGCAGGTTCCGCTCCATATGGCTCTTTTCCAGCCAGAACGTTGCATTCTGTTGTCGGATGGACGGTTAACGGGGATGAACGCTTCGATTATGGCGTCATTAAATTGAGCACCAATGCGGGCAATACCGTTGGCTGGTTCGGCCATTTTTGGCAATCCGCCAGCCTGACTGGGCTTCCCTCGGTGATTGCCGGTTATCCCGGCGACAAATCGCCATCCCAATCGCAATGGATGAGTGTGGATATTGTTCGCGATACGCAAGAAAGACAAGTCTTTTATAAGAATGATACGGCAGGTGGAATGAGCGGCAGCGCAGTGTGGCAAGACCGGCCGGCTGGAAGCAGTTTCTGCGCAGATAGTCCGTGTATCTATGCAATTCATGCTTATGGCTTGCACGGTTCCGCGCCTCACAGCGATCATAACCACGGAACACGTATCACCCAGGCAGTGTCGAATAACTTGATTGCTTGGCGGGACGCTCCGTAACTTAGTGCGTAGGCGGGGTGTAAACATTCCGCCTATTCAATGAATCAGAGCGAGTCAATATTTTTGTGTAGTAATAAAATTGAGGGGATAGCATCAATGATAGCGAATAACGATTGGACAGCTTTTATTTCCGCTATGCTTTTGCTTGCAGCCGCAGTAGGCAGTTATGCCAATCAGGATACCCCAGTGACAGATAGAGGAGGGCATTTAGGCCGGGGAGATAAAGAAGGCGTGTCCGGGCGAATTACCGATCGGCAAGGCCATCCCGTAGCCGGTGTTTTTGTTCACCCCCGTTCACTCGATGAACCCGCACCGGCAATTCCGGAAATTGCTATCGTCAGCGATGATAATGGCCATTACACATGGCGATTGCCACCCGGAAAATACGAACTGTCGGCATCTGCAATTGGTTACCACGGTATGGTTAAGATAATTACTATCAAGGCGGGACAAATGACTGCTGCGGATTTTATACTGGAACGCGCGCTGCATTAACCATGCAAGATTGACTAAAACACCATGAAATCTTCAAGTCGATTACATGGAAGTTTCGAAGACCGTAATCGGGGACTGACTGGATTGTAACAGCCATGTAACCGGTAAGTTTGGATCGGGATTGCTACTCAACCGATCCAACAAACGCCGCTTACTTTCTCCAGTAACTACCAGCGCAATCTGTTCGCTTTGCGCCAGCATTGCCAACGAAAGACTGATACGGCGTGACGGCGCGATTGGCGGTTTAACTGCAACACAGTGACGTGCTGAAAGGCGTTTTGGATCCATGCCAGGAAACAGTGAGGCGATATGACCGTCTTCTCCTAACCCCAGAACCGTCAAGCTCACAGGTAACGGCAGCCGGTCCATGCGCTGGTGGATTTCGTCAATGGCGTCA
>SSFV01000077.1 GCA_008015565.1 Nitrosomonas sp.
AATACAGAATCTTGGCGAATACTTCCAGGCTGCAGAAATTTTTCATCGATGGCAAAGCGGGTAAACTAGAGACGGTGCTTGGAGAACCGCAGTCCGCCCCAAAAGGTATTGCCATCATCGCACACCCCCACCCATTACACGGCGGAACTATGGACAACAAAGTAGTCCATACAATTTTTACCGCCTTGCTGGAACTTGAATTTATCGCTACCAAATTCAATTTTCGCGGCGTGGGTTTAAGTGAAGGCCATTTTGATCAAGGTATAGGTGAAATTGAAGATGTCATTACAATTACTCAAGCAATCCGGAATCAATTTGAAAATCAATTAATAGATTTACCGCTGCTGCTAGCGGGATTTTCGTTTGGCGGCGGCATTCAATTGCACGTAGCCGAAAAGCTGGATCCGCAATTTCTTATCTTGGTTGCGCCATCGGTGGCTAATTTGAAGGCACCGCCCGTGCCGCAATCGACGCAATGTGCTTTGATCATTCAGGGCGATAAAGATGATATTGTGTTACCAAGCACCGTGCTTGCCTGGGCAACGCCAACAGTACAACCCGTCGTTTTCGTGCCGGGCGCTGGACATTTCTTTCATGGTAAGTTAACGATACTCAAGCAAGTTATACACAGCGTTTTTTCTAAACACTGAATTTTCCTGCTTCGCTTACTCGACCAAGCGATGTTGAATGGCGTACCGAACCAGTTGCGCATTATTTTTCATATTCATCTTTTCCAGAATGCGGGACCGGTAAGTACTCACCGTTTTGACACTAAGCGAGAGCTTATTAGCGATCGTTGTCAGCGATTCCCCTGCAACAATTAATTTAAAAACATGTAGCTCCCTATCGGAGAAAGTAGTATGCGCCAACGTCCCTGGATCTAGCGCCGGATTGAACAAAAGCTTTTCAGCAAGATCGGGATTGACATATTTGCCCCCTTTGGCAATGCGTCTGATGACATGAATCAAAAGATCCGTCGGACTATCTTTGGCTAAATACCCTGAAGCGCCCGAACGGATCGCCCGAATGGCATATTCTTCTTCGGGATACATGCTTAAAACTAAAATATGCGCAGCAGGATTGAGTGAAATGATTCTTTTTAAAATGTCCAACCCATTTATATCGGGTAAACTGATATCCAATATAATGATGTCCCAATCGGATTCACGAGCTTGTTTTAATATATCTTTACCATCCGTTGCTTCTGCAACAACTTCTATATCATCCGTTTCGTTAATAATTCTTCTAAGTCCATCACGAAACAGCGCATGATCATCTGCAATCAGAACTTTAATCACTGCTTGATTCCTCATAAATAGTTGCTAGCGGTATTGTAAGCTTCACCAAGCAGCCTTTAGCCGGTGAACCGTGTATCTCAAGTTTTCCATCCAATTGTTGTGCTCTTTCTTTCATGCCAATTATTCCAAACGAATCCGTAGTCAGTAGCTGTGACTCATGGATACCGATGCCATTGTCCTTAATTGTGATGATAAGATTATTCTCATCTTCCAAAATCTCAACATCCACTTTGCTAGCTTTTGAATGCTTGGTAATGTTGATGAAAGCTTCCTGAATGATTCTGAAAATACTCGCTTCATGATGCTTATTAATGGACGACAAATCAGATGTTATCGATTCGAGCGTACAGCGAATATTTGTCCGCTGCTCAAATTCACGGATCAGCCATTCGATGGCCCCGCATAACCCAAGGTTATCAAGCACATTAGGCCGTAAATTAACCGAAACTCTGCGAACGGTTTCTATAGCTTCACCGGTCAATTGATAAAGTGACTTAAGTCTTTCATGCATCGGTTCGGCATTCACTTTTTTTATTAGCCAATCCAAATCCATTTTTAGTACTGTCAACGTTCCTCCTAATACATCGTGAATTTCACGGCCTATCCGGGCTCTTTCTTCTTCTCTGACATTTTGCAGATGCGCTGTTAAATGACGCAAATTTTGAACTAATCTTTTATGCTCGGTAATATCTTCAATCATGCATAAATAGCAAGCTTCCAGTTCTCCGGTCATTTCAAATAACACAATGGACATCTCAATCCAGATTACTGATCTATCCGGACGTAGAATCCTTTTAACTATTTTTGAATCCTGAATATGCTCATCTAAGATACGTTTTATATCGCTTTCGTACGAAAACAAGTCATCCGGATGAATAATCGCTGATTGATTGCTCGCATAAAGCTCATCCACGCATCGGCCTGCAATGGCAGCATATTTCGGATTGATGTCGCAATAAGCTCCGGTTTGGAGGTTGATTAGAGCAATGCCTAATGGCGCTTTCTCGAAAATTATCTGAAACCGCTTTTGAGCTTTCTTATTGCTTTCCTCGATGCGTTTCCTCTCAATTGAATAGCGGATAACACGCGCGAGGACGCCTTTTGATAAATTCCCTTTGACGAGATAATCTTGCGCACCAGCTGTGATTGTTTTGATTGCAAGTTTCTCATCATCCCGGAACGATAATACCGCAATGGGAATGCTGGCGGCATTTTTACGCAAACAATCAATCGTCGCAATGCCATCGCTATCGGGTAAAGTAAGATCCGACAAAATCAAATCAAATGAATGCTGTTGAATTAATTCAAGCGCAGTATTTAATCTTTCCGCATGGATCACATTCACTTGATCCCCCATAGCCTGTTGCAAATCGTTCTGCACAAGAATTGCATCGGTTTCATTATCTTCAATCAACAACACGTTAATTTCAGGCGAAATCATGGCAAAAGCGGTCAGTCCTAATAAGGGTGTAATCGATTGTATTTTGAATTAATTGTTATGATTATTTTTTCTACAATGATAAATCATTATGTTTATAAAAAGTACCCCGCTGCTTGCAACCGGGTACTTAGTACGATCTAACGAAATGATTTCAGATTATTTTATTTTCCACAAAAGCAAAATTGGAGGTACTGAAATGATCGGATATGAATTATCCCTTTGAGTTAATCCGGCGAGCATCCATACTCAAGCCACCAGCTCCATATGTAGCTAACAACATAAGCCCACCCGCTATCGCGATATTTTTCGTGAATAAGATAGTTTGCATGTGATCCGAAAAATTAATGTGGAAAAGTACTGCTGCAGCAAGTGTAAACAGCGCCAATGCCAGTGCTGCCAATTTGGTTTGCCAGCCTACTATAACCGCCAATCCGCCAGCCGCTTCAAGCAGTATCACCAGCGGCAAAAGCATCCCCGGCAATCCAGCTGATTCCATGTAACCTTGCGTGCCTTCAAAGCCGCCTATTTTTTGCAAACCGGCAATTAAAAAAATTTGACCAATCATAATCCGCGCTACCAGTTGAGTTACTTTTTCCATTGCAATCTCCTTATATTCGTGTTGTGTTTACTTGCTTTTCATTGATCTCGCTTGACCCAGGCGCGATTACGCACAAATTCATTCGATTGATAATCCCGTACTGCCTGGTCGATCTGCTCGCGAGTGTTCATCACGAAAGGTCCATGACGCACGATAGGTTCTTCAATCGGTTTGCCGCTGGCAACTATCATGCGTGCACCATCCGGACCAGCAGTAAAATCTAATATGTGACTCGCACCATCAAAAATTACTAATGAATGAACTGGTATACTTTCTGCATTACTTCCAACCACACCTTCAAAAACATATATAAAACCGCGACATCCATCAGGTAGCTTGTGATAAAAGTGCTTACCGGGATTGACTGTTACATCGAGATAAATCACACCGGTCAGATCATCGGCGATCGGCGCGTTTGCACTGCCGAAGCTGCCGATTAATACTTTCACTAAGTAATCAGGAGTCTTTACTAGCGGAAAAGCATCCGAAGAAAACTCCCGATACTCCGGATGATCCATCTTATGAGCTGCAGGCAAATTAATCCATAATTGGAATCCGCGCATCAAGCCATTTTCCTGTTTTGGCATTTCGGAATGCACAATGCCGCTGCCTGCTTTCATCCACTGTGCCGAACCCGGTTCCATATTGCCGTGATTACCCATACTATCTTCATGTTGCATGTAACCGTCGATCATATAAGTAAATGTGCTAAAACCGCGGTGCGGGTGAGATGGAAAACCGGCCGCATAATCATCGGGTTTATCGCTACTGATATGATCCAACAATAAAAATGGGTCGTAATTGCGCAATGCCGGTGCGCCAATCGTGCGGTACACCGTCACACCGGCACCTTCCGGGACAACCTCAGCCGGCATAATTCTATTTACATTCACTGTTGCATCCATTTTTTTCTCCTTTCATGACAATTGATATGCATTTCACACGATTGTTATTATCATCGTTGTGATAACAGGAATAAATAGCCATAATAAGAAATGATTGTTCTGTTATAAACAACAATAAGGCAGTGCGATGGATCGCTTTGAAAATATGAATGCATTCGTGAGGGTCGTTGAAGCTGGCAGCATTAGTGCCGCGGCGGATCGGATGGATGTTGCGAAATCAGTGATTAGCCGTCGTTTAAAGGAATTGGAAGCACACCTAGGTGTTGAATTGTTTCACCGCACTACCCGGCAAATGAATTTGACCGATAGTGGACGCGCTTTTTATCAGCAATCTGTACGCATCCTTGCCGACATTCTCGAAGCCGAACATGCTACTTCACAATTTCACGGCGCACTGAAAGGTACTCTGAAAGTGGCTCTACCGCTTAGCTTTGGTTTGATGCATCTGGGGCCGGCTATTAATGAATTTTTGCAAGCAAACCCTGAGGTGGAGTTTGATCTGGATTTCAATGACCGCCAAGTGGATATACTGGCAGAAGGTTTTGATCTCGCCATCCGCATTGCCAGCTTGCCAGATTCCAGTCTCATCGCACGCCGCCTTGCTCCTATCCAGACTGTGATGGCAGCAAGTCCTGCTTACATAGAACGTGTAAGTATGCCGCAATCGCCCCACGAACTGATTCATCACCGGTGCCTGGTTTATAACCTGATCAATAATCTGGAAAGCTGGAATCTTTACGATACTACCGGCCAGCTCTTTAAAACACGTATCACACCTTATCTGAAAGCCAGCAATGGCGAATTTCTCCGCGATGCTGCCGCGAATGGCCTGGGGATCGTACTATTGCCGACGTTTATCGTGTACCGGGAAATTGAACGCGGCGCACTATTACCGCTCCTGACGAACTATTACACTTCACAATTGGCTGTTTATGCCATTTACCCTCAGACACGACATCTGTCTCAACGTGTTAGGGCATTTGTCGACTTTCTGGTGAAACGGTTTGAAAGATTGCCTTATTGGGATGAGTGCTTAGAAAAGCAACAGATATAAGATGAAGTGCTGCCACACCGTATAACAGGATATTTCTTATTTTTCAATTGGATATACAGGTATTGTTTTCAAACAAACGCGGGGGGAGGTCAGAAGTTTTATTAAGTTTGAATCACATGAAATCACCATTTCGACTAAAAAAATAGCTTAAGCAGACCTGGTTGTGCGTATACTCAAAACCTGATTATTTAAAAAAATATATGATTATTAATAATATTATAGAGATTACAGGTCATTTTGTTGTAAAAATAACAACTTTTTTGCAAATTAACGACACATTTTTTTCTATTTAACAATAATATCACAACATCGATTAATTGTTAATTAACATATAGTTAACTAATCTTACTCGATTCTATTTGAAGAAATAGCCTACAAAATCCCTTTTTAATGCGTTAAAGCATTTCCTTTACTTTGTCGTTTTTTGATTCTCGAAGCAGAAGACATATTAAATAATTAACTAAATCAATAGGATATAATTTTTCCTTTCGATAAAGTTTATTATGCTTCGGGTAAAAAATTCAATATTTAAATCCGTGAGGCTGTCTAGGAATAGTCAGCGCGTTGAAAAAAATAGCGATAATCCAAGAATTTTTAAGAATGTTAAAACCTCTTTCTAAAAGGTAAAAAAGTTTGCGGAAATGATCGATATTTTTTTCTTAACAGCTAGATACTATTCTCAGGCAGCTTCCAACTTAATGAGGAATCTTCCTATGCTAAACGCAAATATTGCAAATTCTCAGGCGAGCACTCCCGCCGTCATACTTAAAAAGATGCACACCGCATTGTTTATATCGCTGATGATCGTCAGCACATTTCTGACTATCTGGACCACTCAAACGATGGGTGCGGCAATTTTGACGCCAGAATCAGAATTTGAAACAGAAGAATTCAGCATATCACTTGATCAAGATGGGCAAGCAATCGCAGCTGTTAATCAAGGACCGGTAAAATGGCATCCAGGTCACTACATCATGCTGGTCAATCCCGGAAAAGAAAGTGATTGGTATATGAATCAAATTTATAACGAACTTGAGACACATCCAGCTATGCGTGGAATAGCAGTCCGATTTCAGTGGGCTGAACTGGAAAAATCAAAAGGTGTTTACGATTTCTCGCTAATTGATAAGTTACTTACTCAGCTAGCTGCAAGAAAAAAGCGCCTTATCATTTTAGTGGAAGTGAAATCATTTAAAGCAAATGAAATTCGTGTACCCAAATACTTACAAACGGCAGAATATGATGGCGGTATATTTCCGCATGGCAGCGGTGGCGTAATTAAAGGCTACAACATCAAGTTGTGGAATCAAAATGTATACTTGCGTTTCGCTGCACTTGTCAGCGCGATGGGAAAACATTTAAATGCTCATCCATATTTTGAAGGCCTGGGTCAACAAGAAACCGCAATGGGAAATCCCATCAAACCTTTGACAAGCACTCAAACCAATACGTATTTTGCTAACTTATTGAAAATCAATCAGCAAATGCGAAATAGTTTCCCGAATACCATGTCATTCCAATATACGAATTATCCGCGTGGAATTTTGAAATCTTTTGTTACGGGATTAAAAGAAATGGGTGCAACATTGGGCTGTCCCGATATTTTCATACAAGAACCCGGTTTGAATTTCCCAGGCTCAAAAAACTCACCTAAAGGAATTTATCCTTACTTCACGGAGTTATCTGGAATTCTGCCTTTAGCCGTTCAAGTAGAGCAATCAAACTACGAAAATACGAGACATGATGGCAGTGGTTATCAGCCTACCATAACCGAATTGCTGAATTTCGCAAAACAAAATCTCAAAGTCAATTACATCTTCTGGACTCGTTCTCCAGGATACTATGATGACGTCATGGCAATGCTAAGACAGAAAGCACAAACCAGTAATCCTTCTGGCGGACTACAAGCAACCTGCCCTACTAGTTTCGCTTCTTGCAATACCAACTAAATAGCTTAACAGTATCTTGTTTAAGTGAAAGCCATATTCATAAAATATGGCTTTCACTATTTCCAGAGTTGAACATTTCACGTGGAAATAGAAAAAGATCTAATGAAATACCGCCGGGAAACCCGGGGTAACTCGCGAAGACCTGCCTTAATGCATGATTAGCTGAAAATTTGCTGTTTGAAAAAGTTCAAAGCTATACGTAATGTAAGTTCTTGTTTTCTAGAATTCTATCCCAGTTATTGAGCAGCCGGTTAGGTCTCGGTTCAACGTTCATACGCCAATACCGGTGCAAGCCATCGTTCTGCTTCTTCCAACGTCCAATTTTTTCGCCGGGCATAGTCTTCGACTTGGTCTTTACCAATTTTTCCGACTGCAAAAAAAGTCGACTGGGGATGTGCGAAATAAAATCCGGATACTGCTGCGGTAGGCACCATAGCGAATGATTCGGTGATGACAATCCCGGCATTCCCGGTAGCGTTTAATACGGCAAATAACGGACCTTTTTCGGTATGATCGGGGCATGCAGGATAACCAGGTGCCGGGCGAATGCCGCGATATTCTTCATTGATCAGTTGCTCATTAGTAAGGTTTTCGTCTTTGGCGTAACCCCAGAATTCACGCCGTACACGTGCATGCATGTGTTCAGCGAAAGCTTCTGCCAGACGATCGGCAAGCGCTTTGAGTACAATGGTACTGTAATCGTCGTTAGCCGCTTCAAATGCTTTAATCCGTTCATCGATGCCGAAACCGGCGCCGACCGCGAACATACCAATGATGTCCGCAATGCCGCTTTCTTTGGGTGCAATAAAATCGGATAAGCAGCGATTAGGTTTGCCAGAGGGTTTTTGATCCTGTTGACGTAGGCAGTGATAGGTCATCGCAATTTTGCTGCGTGTTTGGTCTGTATAAATTTCGATATCGTCGCCGACGGAATTCGCGGGGAATAATCCAATGACGGCATTTGCGCTCAACCACTTCTGCTCCACGATTTTTTTCAACATCGCCTGCGCATCGCGGAACAATTGACTTGCAGTATCACCCACTATTTCATCCTGCAAAATGTCCGGATAACGCCCGGCAAGCTCCCAGGCCTGGAAAAACGGTGTCCAGTCGATATAAGGAACAATTTTTTCCAGCGGATAATTATTCAATGTCCGAACACCGGTCAACTCCGGTTGATAAGGATGGTAATTTGGCCAATCGGTCTTGAATGCATTCGCCCGGGCTTCTTCCAATGACAGTAATTTTGCCGGACCTTTTTTATTTTTATGCTGTGTGCGAACTTTTTCGTATTCTTCTTTAATTTCCTGAATATAATTTGTTTTCAAGTCCTGCGATAACAGATTGCTGCATACCCCGACTGCCCGGCTGGCATCGGGCACCCATACCGTGGGGCCCTCATAATGCGGGGCGATTTTGACTGCTGTATGTACACGGGATGTCGTTGCGCCGCCGATCAACAACGGAATGGTAAATCCTTCACGCTGCATTTCCTTGGCTACATGAGCCATTTCTTCCAGAGAAGGTGTAATTAAACCGGACAAACCGATGATATCGGCTTTTTCACGTCGCGCCATGTCGAGAATTTGCGCACTCGGGACCATCACCCCCATGTTGATCACTTCATAGTTGTTGCATTGCAGTACTACTGTGACAATATTTTTTCCAATATCATGAACATCGCCTTTGACCGTAGCGATAACAATCTTACCTTTGGGTTTGTTGTCACCCAACAATTTCTTCTCGGCTTCAATAAATGGTAATAAGTGCGCTACGGCTTGCTTCATTACACGCGCCGATTTGACTACCTGCGGTAGAAACATTTTACCGGCGCCAAATAAATCGCCCACCACGCTCATGCCTTCCATCAGCGGCCCCTCGATTACTTGAATCGGGCGCCCGCCTTGTTTCTCGATTTCCACACGCGCCGCTTCGGTATCTTCGACGATATAGGTCGAGATTCCTTTAACGAGCGCATGTGTCAGCCTTTGCTGGAGAGATTCTTCGCGCCAGGCCAAATCTTCGATTTGCTCTTTCTTCTGACCTTTAAAATGTTCCGCAAATTCTACCAGGCGCTCAGTTGCATCGGGGCGCCGGTTCAATAACACATCCTCCACTTTTTCCAGTAGATCATCAGGGATATCGGAATAAACGCCCAGTTGCCCCGCATTAACAATACCCATTGTCATGCCGGCTTTAATCGCATGGTACAGAAAAGCCGTATGAATCGCTTCGCGGATGGGTTCATTGCCACGGAAAGAAAAAGAAACATTCGATACACCGCCACTGATCTTGGCATACGGCAAGGTTTGTTTGATGATGCGTGTCGCTTCTATAAAATCGACACCGTAGTTATTGTGTTCTTCGATTCCGGTTGCGATAGCGAAAATATTAGGATCGAAAATGATGTCCTCAGGCGGGAAACCAAGACTTGTCAGCAAATGGTAACTGCGCGTACAAATTTCCGCCTTGCGCTGCAACGTGTCGGCTTGACCTTGCTCATCGAATGCCATCACGATAACGGCAGCGCCGTAACGGCGTGCCAGTTTTGCGTGATGAATAAACTCGGCTTCGCCTTCTTTCATACTGATCGAATTAATGATGGACTTGCCTTGGATACATTTCAAACCGGCTTCAATCACGGACCATTTACTGGAATCCAGCATAATCGGCACCTTGCAGATATCCGGCTCTGCAGCCAATAAATTCAGATAAGTCACCATGGCTTTTAGAGAATCCAGCATGGCCTCGTCCATATTGATATCGATAATTTGCGCGCCATTTTCAACTTGATTGCGCGCTACATTTAACGCTTCTGCATAATTATCGTTCAGAATCAAACGGGCAAATGCTCTAGAACCTGTTACATTGGTACGTTCACCGACATTGACAAACAGTGAATCGTCACCGATATTTAACGGTTCCAAACCGGACAGCCGCAATTTTTTGGGTATCTCTGGAATATTACGTGGAGCGATATCCGCCACGGCTTCCGCAATGGCTTTGATATGCGCCGGTGTCGTACCGCAACAACCGCCAACGATGTTGACAAAACCGGACTGCGCGAACCCTTTGATTTGATTCGCGGTATATTCCGGCGACTCATCATATCCTGTTTCCGAAAGAGGATTTGGCAAGCCGGCATTAGGATGCACGCTGGTATACACATCCGCGACTCCGGATAATTCTTCAATGTACGGCCTCATCAATTCAGCACCCAGGGCACAGTTGATACCGACCGATAATGGCCGTGTATGGCTGACGGAATTCCAAAACGCTTCCGGTGTTTGCCCAGACAACGTACGGCCCGAGGCATCGGTAATCGTGACCGAAATCATAATGGGCAGGCGAATGCCATGATCTTCAAAATATTGATCGATGGCAAACAGCGCTGCCTTGGCATTAAGCGAATCAAAAATAGTTTCAACCAGCAAAATATCTACCCCGCCATCGACCAAGCCTCGAATCGATTCGGTATAGTCGGCTACCAATTGATCAAATGTAATTCCGCGAAAACCCGGATCGTTGACATCCGGCGAAATGGATGCGGTTTTGGTGGTCGGGCCAATCACACCGGCTACAAAACGTGGCTTATCGGGTGTTTTTTCTTCAAAAGACCGGGCAGCTTCCTTTGCCAATTTTGCTGCAGCAAAATTCAATTCATACACCAAATCCTGCATGTGATAATCAGCCATCGAAACCGCATTGGAATTAAACGTATTGGTTTCGATGATATCCGCACCCGCTTCCAAATAACCGCTATGGATTGAGCGGATAATATCCGGCTGCGTGATAGTCAATAAATCATTATTGCCTCGTAAATCATGCGAGAAGCCGGCAAAGCGCTGACCTCGAAAATCCACTTCGGAGAGTTTGAATGTTTGAATCATGGTACCCATCGCTCCATCCAAAATCAGGATACGCCGGGCAAACAGACTCTCTAACAAAGCGGTACGGGATTCTCTATTCATAGAAATGATTATGCTGAAAATAAGTAAATTGCGAATTATAGCGTAGGAGTGTATGAGGCTTAAGTCTAACCGGTTTTGTCCTAGTGATAATTGTTTATATTATTCCAATTTATGCTGTCATTCCGATTGATGAGCATTCACTCTGTGATCAAATAAGTTAAACCAATCAAGAAAAGAATTATTGCAAAGATTTCTTTCGTTAAATGGAACGGCCTATCGTAGCAGGCGGTGAATCCGCTATCAGGCATTCGCTAAAAGCATAGCCATTGTCACCGTTAGCGGATTGCTCTTTTTCAATAAATACAAAACTGACGCATTCTCTCATATTAAAAAAATATCGATACATATCAGGCTGCTCTTTTTCGGGTAAAGCAACTTCATAAAATATGCCATCTTGAACCCACCAGCGTCCCGCTTCAGAAAAGCTTTTCGTGTCACCATCCGTTTCGGTAAAACTAAATTCGATTTCGTATGTGCCGTCTGCATTTCTTGTTTGTATCCATCGTTTTATCGTACCGCCCTGTTCCCGATGTTCTCCTTTCCATACGCCAATTAATTTAACGTCAATGGATGAAGGCACAACTAATTTTGAAATACTTTCGCAGCCGGTCAAAAGCCATATCAAAAACAATCCACCTGTTAATCCGATCATTTTTTTCATATTAACAACTTAATCTGTCATTTAAATTCATTATACAAAACCATCTGATTTCATTGACGTTCAATCTTCATGATTTGACCCCCTGGCAGGGTACGCCAACTATAGCAAGCCGATAAAAAATATTCGAGACAATCGATGCAGGGCAAAATAAGTGAATATGCGCAGTTAAAAATTTATTTCTTATTTTGCCATTTCCAGCGCAGCCAAACACGCAATTGCCTGAATTCCTCGGCATCAATGCTATCCGATAAAATTACCACACTGCAAGTCAAAAACTTTCCGGTTGGTTTCAAATCGAGCACTGTCAAGTAAGGCGCAACAAACGTATTGGGCAATACATCGCAAGTTACCGATTCACCACAACGAGTCGTTACAGTGCATGGAATTTCGCTAGAAAATGCTAAGGTGACTATCGCATTATCCGCACTAAGGCATGCATCTTTTCTCAGATAATATATAAGACTGGTTGCCAGCATGATGCTCAGTATCATCTGCATCTGCCATGGCAGCGCTAACAACCACAATATTAGCGCCGCAAGACAATGCGTTAAAATGAGTATTCCCACAAGCCGATACGACGGTTTAAGATGAATAGATAACATTGGTCCTATCGCAAATCATATTGCAAACCCTATAACTCCTTGGATTCACTCAATTAGGCGCAGCTCGTGCAATAGTTTAGTCATTGATTTTCTGGTCATGGATAATTCGTTCTCTATCGATTCGATCCGCCATCATTTTCAATGCATCTGAAATAATAACTGAATAAGTGTGCACCGAATCAAGGAAAAACATTGCCGCGGGTAATCTCTGGTAATTGCAAATCGTTTGGGCTCTGATATCCTGTAATGACAAAGGAGAATGAATGCGTTTTCCTGCGCGCATAACTGGTTGAATAAGCGCTTCGCCCGGTTGCGGATCGGC
This sequence comes from Nitrosomonas sp., assembly GCA_008015565.1. Lineage (GTDB taxonomy): Bacteria > Pseudomonadota > Gammaproteobacteria > Burkholderiales > Nitrosomonadaceae > Nitrosomonas. The sequence goes on from SSFV01000077.1 coordinate 12,802, forward strand.
ATCTTCCAGGGCAACGATGTCACTTTCCATATGGCGGTCATTTCCATAATTCCGATACACTTGTTTTCTTCCCGGCCAGGTCGCTTTTCCTTCCGAATGTTTGCGCCGGGGCTTGCCGGCGTATTCTTGCAGCTTATAAGCAAAATCGAGCGAAGGTGCATCGATTGAGATATCCAGTGCGGTACCGATGCCAAAGCCGTCGATCGGAGCTTGAACGGATAATAAATCGTGCAATTTATATTCATCCAGATTGCCACTGGCAAAAATTGTGGCATGTTGCAAACCGCCATCATTGAGTATCTTGCGGACATTCCGGGCATGTTCGGCCAAATCGCCGCTATCGAGGCGGACACCTTTGATGAAGATGTTATCGGCGTGCAGCTTCTTCGCCAATGTCACGACTTTGCATGCGGCAGCTTCGGTATCATAAGTATCGATCAGTAGTACGGCATTGTCTGGGTGAGAACGCGCAAAGTGCTCAAATGCATCGCTTTCATCGCTATGGGCTTGAATGAACGAGTGTGCCATCGTGCCAAACAGCGGGATATCGAACAATGTTCCGGCTAACACGGTAGCCGTGCCGGAAAAGCCCGCCAAATAACTGGCGCGTGCGGCCAGCAAACCCGCTTCTGCGCCATGCGCACGACGCATGCCGAAATCAACCAGCAGTTTGCCGGGTGCCACTAATACCGAACGGGCAGCTTTGCTTGCAATAAGCGTTTCGAAATGCATCAAATTGATAATGCGCGACTCAACCAATTGGGCCTGCGGCAGCTTTGCCGTAACCCTCAAAATCGGCTCATTGGGAAAAAAAATGCTGCCTTCCGGTAGGGCATGCACATCACCGTCAAAACGAAATTGCGCAAGGTAATCAATGACATGATGGGGAAAGTGCGTTGCCAGCCAATCCAGTTCTTCAGAGGTAAATTTGAGATTCTCAAGGAATTCCATGACTTGCTCCAGCCCCGCAGCAACCATAAAATTACGTCCTGGCGGAAGTTTGCGCACGAATAATTCAAATACGGCGGTTTCCTGCATTTCCAGTTCCAAATACGTCTGCAGCATGGTGAACTGGTATAAATCAGCCAGTAACGGGCTGGTTTGCGGGTTCATTGCACAAGCTCCTGAAAATGTAACAACTGCGCGCCATGACGTACCATATCTTGTAACGCTAACCGGCCGTCTTGCGTATTTTGATTAATTGCCTGAATGGCATCTTCCAGCACAAAAACGCAATACCCTAATTGCAGGGCATCGAGTACAGTATTACGTACGCAGTATTCGGTTGCAATTCCGCCGATGAAAACCCGGTCGATATGGAATTTTTGCAATATTTCATCAAGCTGGGTTGCGGTAAAGCCCGAATAGGCATCCATTTCCTGCGAAGTCGCTTTGGAAATAATGTGCGCGTCATCGGGCAAAGTCAAATCAGCATGAAATGCCGCCCCCGCTGACCCTGCAACACAGTGTGGCGGCCATTCACCACCTTGTGACAAAAAGGAACAATGTTCGGGCGGGTGCCAATCGCGGGTAGCAAAAATGGGTAGTTGCAGCGCCTGGAAACACGCAATGTATCGATTCAATACCGGGATGATGGCATTCCCCCCGGCTACCGCGAGGCTGCCACCGGCTACAAAGTCATTCTGCACATCGACAATAATCAATGCGTCGCCATGCCTAAGTTGAGTCGGCATCAGTCGAAAATAGGGGTTTATTTAGTTACTTTCACTACCTGGCACATGATGTTTGCCCGTGCTCACCCGTTTGGCTTGATACCCTTCGCTGCTGATGTCTTCCAGAAATTGCACTTCCTCTCCTATGTTCAAGCGATCAAAATCGTGTCCTGCCAGATTTTCACGATGAAAGTACAATTCCTGGCCATCGAAAGTTTCGATGAAGCCATAACCTTCATCATTGAACAAACGCACAACTTTGCCATGTAAGACCGGCGTATGTATTTTGGTATCGCCGCGCTGACGGCGGGCAAAATCTTCAAGCCGCCGTCCGGCAGCATTGAAAGCATCGCGCACGGCTACATAAACATCCTCATTGGTTACGCGATTAATTACCAATTCTCCGCCAGGCACCGTCATGTCGATACGCACATCGAACAACCGCCCTTGATGATGATGCTTATGCGGAAGCTCGACGATTGTCCGGCAGCTCATGATGTGCGGATAAAATTTCTCAAGTTTAGTTGCTTTTTCCCGGATATGCGCTTCCAGTGCATCAGAATGAGGAATATCCCGGGTAGTGATTTGTAATGTAACTTCCATGAAAAAATCTCCTTGTAAGCTGATTGAGCGTGCTAAGTAAAAGCTATCCTTTGATACATACTTTCGGCCGCAAAAAAGCGACGCGCCGGGCGAGTCCGGCTTGTTCTGTAACTTCCGCAACTATATTAACGTCTTTGTAAGCCCCCGGTGCTTCTTCGGCCACGCCGCGCATCGAACGGCTGCGGATTAAAATGCCTTGTAGCTGCAGTTCATCTATTAAGCTACGGCCATTCCAGCGTTTTAATGCTTGATTGCGGCTCAAGGCGCGGCCCGCGCCGTGACTGGTCGATGCAAATGCTTGATTGGTACTGCTGCCTGCAAGAATATACGAACCGGTACCCATGCTGCCACCGATAATGACAGGCTGGCCTACTGCACGGTAACGCTCCGGCAACTTCGGATGTTCTGGCGCAAACGCGCGTGTTGCGCCTTTGCGATGCACATGCAGCAGTCTCGGCTTACCGTCAATGTTATGAATTTCCTCCTTGCAGGTATTGTGGGAAATATCGAACAATGTTTCCAGCACAACATGCGGATAAATTCCAGTAAAGGTTTCACGGGTCAAATGCGTCAAAATCTGGCGATTTGCCAATGCACAGTTGATGCCGGCATTCATAGCACCAAGATATTGCTGCCCTTCCTGCGATTGAATCGGCGCGCAAGCCAATTCCCGGTCCGGCAAACGTATGCCAAGCCGGTTGGCTGCCTTAGCCAATTTAACCAGATAATCGGTACCTATCTGATGCCCCAGGCCGCGCGAGCCGCAATGAATGGAAATAATAAGTTGACCTTCATACAAACCAAACGCCTGCGCCACAACGTTATCGTAAATGTGATCGACGACTTGCACTTCCAGATAATGATTGCCGGAACCGAGCGTGCCCATTTCTCCGCGTTGGCGTTTTTTAGCCAGCTCCGAGACATTTTCAGGCATGGCGCCGGCTACACATCCGTTTTCTTCTATATATTCGAGGTCACTTGCATTACCATAACCTTGCTTGACAGCCCATTTTGCGCCGCCAAGAAGGACTTCATCCAGTTGCTGCGGATTAAGATGAATTTTGCCTTCCTCACCAACGCCTGCGGGTATATTTTCAAAGAATTTGTCCGCCAGTTCATGCAAAAATGGCTCGGCGTCGTGCAAACTGAGATTGCTGCGCAAACAGCGGATACCGCAGGAAATATCAAAACCAACGCCACCCGCTGAAATGATGCCGCCTTGACCGGCATCGAAGGCCGCCACGCCGCCGATAGGAAACCCGTAACCCCAATGCGCATCCGGCATCGTCATGGCCGCACCTGCCAAACCGGGTAATGCCGCCACATTTGCAATCTGTTCCAGCACTTTATCATCCATGCTCTCAAGCAGAGTCTGATTGCCATAAAGCAATACTTCCGCCCGTTGTTCGCCGGGCTTGCGCGGCAACGTCCAAAGATAAGGAAATAATTGTTGCAATTGCTGACTATTCATACATCCACCACACAACGTGATTCCCAAATGGCTCCAGTTTGTTTTACCGACAACATGGTCAATGTTGCGCCTTTGACTTCAACACCCCGTTCCAACCCATCGCGCCATTTCTCGCCAAGAATTTTGCCATGCCATCGATCATGGTCACGCTGAAGATAAAAACGGCTGAATACCATACCGAATTCTCGTGCTTTGGCAATAATGATATTAAGCCAAGTCACTAATGCCAATTCTAAATCGGTTTCTTCAAATTCGACGGTAATCTCGTCATTAGGTTGCACACATTCCAGCTTGGTCATGCTCGCAAATACCGCCATTGCAGCCGCTTCAAACGATTGTTCGAGCGTCTCACCACGACCGATAATTCCGATATCCGCATCATGCTCAAAATAGGATGAATTCATGACTTATACCTTTGTGCTAATCACTATTCTGTATTGTAGTGATTTTGCGCTGCTAAATACATTAAGGTGACCGGTTCGTGTTGTCCACATCC
>SSFV01000118.1 GCA_008015565.1 Nitrosomonas sp.
CTCGTTAAGTATGTGCAATCCGCATAATACCCCGGCATGGAGATACACCCCGCTTTTTTCGCCAGCCATCGCTACAAAGCAGCATGAGCAGTATCGCTGCCAATCAGCCGAATTCCTTTGAACACTTGCCCTGTGATCGGCTCCGGCACAGGGTACAAATCAACAATATCAACCGGACAACTCAATTCAGCGCCAAGGGTTTATATTAGCTGCAGCTTGAAGTCGGCAATGAGCGGTGCCTGCGCCCTTATACCCAGATCAGTGTCACTATCAGGGCGCGCATTGCCTGCCGCCCGTGAGCCAAACCATATCGCCAGTTTGATTTGCGGATATTGCGACAGTAATGCAGTGAGTCGGCTATGCACCGGCGACTTTCCCCCAGGAATCGCGTAGAGTGACGGCACGATTGAACACTGGCTTGCCAGGTTTCATATCAAGCCGATCGGCAATGAAATAGCCGTTGCGTTCAAATTGAAAGCACTGCTCGGGTTGCGCTTGGTTGAGTGATGCTTCCACATAGGCCGTAATGATCTGTTTCGACTCGGGATTCAATGATGTTTTGTAATCTTTGTCACCGCTATCCGGATAGGGATCTGTAAACAAGCGGTCATACAGGCGTATCTCTGCCGATTGTGCATGTTTGGCGGATAACCAATGGATATTGCCTTTCACTTTACGGCTATCTGCGCCCGAAGTTCCGCTTTTGGTATCAGGATCATAGGTACAATGTATCGCTTCGATATCACCTTGCGCGTTTTTAACCACTTGCACGCATTTGACGATAAACGCATAACGCAACCGGACTTCGGCGCCGGGCGATAAACGAAAATAGCCTTTGACCGGCACTTCCATGAAGTCGTCGGATTCAATGTACAGGGTTTTTGAAAATGGAATCGTGCGTTTGCCCCATTCCGGCTTTTGTGGATGGTTGGGAGCCAAGCAATCATCTTCCTGATCTTCCGGATAGTTGTCGATAATCAACTTGAGTGGTCTCAACACAGCAATGCGGCGCGGTGCGTTGACATTTAAATCTTCGCGCAGACAATCTTCAAGCACCCCCATATCGATCCAGGAATCCGCTTTGCTGATGCCAATGCGTTCAGCAAACAAGCGAATGGAGCGTGGCGTAAAACCGCGGCGGCGCACGCCGGCCAGCGTGCTCAAGCGCGGATCATCCCAGCCGTCGACTAATTTTTTCTCCACCAATTCAATCAATTTACGCTTGCTCATCACGGTATAGGTCAAATTCAGGCGGGCAAACTCAATTTGCTGCGGATGGCACGGTACTTTATCCACCAGTTGATCCAGCACCCAATCATACAACGGTCGATGATCTTCAAATTCCAGTGTACATAGGGAATGGGTAATTTTTTCCAGCGCATCGGAAATACAATGCGTGTAGTCATACATCGGATAGATGCGCCATTGATTGCCTGTGCGTTGATGATGCACGTGACGTATACGATAAATCACCGGATCGCGCATGTTGATGTTGGGTGAAGCCATATCTATCTTGGCACGCAATACATATTGCCCGTCTGGAAATTCCCCCGCTTTCATACGCCGGAATAAATCCATGTTCTCAGCAATGGAACGATCCCGATAAGGGCTATTTTTGCCCGGACTGGTCAGTGTGCCCCGAAACTCACGGATTTCTTCGGCGGTTAACCCTTCGACATAGGCCTTTCCCTGCCTGATCAGGTATTCAGCAAATTCGTAAAGTTGCTCAAAATAATCAGAAGAATAATATAAGTGTTCGCCCCATTCGAAACCCAACCATGCAACACTGGCGCAAATTGAATCGACATATTCCTGTGCTTCCTTTTCTGGATTGGTGTCATCAAAACGCAAATGACACACGCCCCCATAATCATGCGCAATACCAAAATTAAGACAAATGCTCTTGGCATGTCCGATATGCAAGTAACCGTTGGGTTCAGGGGGGAAACGCGTTTCCACGCGCCCCCCCCATTTTCCGGTTCGATTATCATCGTCAATGATATTACGTATAAAATTGGCAGGCGCTGATTCTGCAGATGAATTACTTTCAGAGTTATCTTTCAAAGTTTATCTCTCGCCATGTGAGTAATTTATTCAACCGAAATAATATTTATACCTTAACTTTCTTTGAAAGGAGTGATTATAGCGACGATTACCTTAAAATCCATCATTCTTGGGTAATTTGTATGCTTAAGTTTTATCAATTTATTCTGATTCAGTTGTTAAGTATCGCATACTTCAAATTTGACATTTCCCGATGTCTCGCTTAGAATTCACGCCTCTTTTTGAATATGCAGGACAGGTTTTCGTGAAAACATTTTCAGCCAAACCGCACGAAGTAAAACATGAATGGTTCGTTATTGATGCGACAGGTAAAGTACTTGGCCGTCTCGCTTCACAGATTGCACATCGTTTACGCGGCAAACATAAGCCCATTTACACCCCCCATGTCGATACTGGTGACTATATAATTGTTATCAACGCCGACAAAATACGCGTAACTGGTAATAAAATGGAAGATAAAATTTATTATCGCCATACCGGTTATCCAGGTGGAATTTATGCAACAACCTATAAAAAAATGCACGCCCGGTTTCCAGCACGTCCGCTTGAGAAAGCTGTAAAAGGCATGTTGCCTAAAGGACCTTTGGGGTACGCAATGATAAAAAAACTTAAAGTATATGCGGGAGATACTCATCCGCATGTTGCCCAACAACCCAAATCACTTGAAGTTAGAGCATAATTTATGGCAATTCAATATAATTACGGAACTGGTCGACGTAAAAGCTCAGTCGCACGTGTTTTTATAAAACCTGGTAAAGGTGCAATTATCATCAATAACAAACCGATTGATGATTATTTTTCTCGTGAAACAGGCCGTATGGTTGCCAAACAACCTCTTGAATTAACAAATCATATAAACACATTTGATATTATGGTTAATATTCATGGTGGCGGCGAGTCAGGGCAAGCGGGTGCCGTGCGTCACGGTATTACTCGAGCTCTTATTGATTATGATGCAACACTTAAACCTGCATTGAGCAAAGCTGGTTTGGTTACTCGTGATGCTCGAGAAGTCGAAAGAAAAAAAGTAGGTTTGCGGAAGGCGCGGCGACGTAAACAATTCTCCAAACGATAGTTTTTATTTTTCTTAAAAAAAGCCGCCTCACTGAATGGCGGCTTTTTTATTGGAATTTTGATAAACAGTAACTTCGTCTAGAAAATGAGGGATTACGATGATTAATGTCGGTATAGTTGGCGGAACAGGTTATACAGGCGTGGAATTATTACGCTTACTGGTCCAGCACCCAAAAGTGAAAATCAAAGCAATTACATCTCGCAGCGAAGCCGGCATGCATGTTGCTGAACTTTTTACTAACTTGAGGGGATATCTGGATCTCAAATTTACGGATCCAACTGATGCAAAACTGACTAAATGTTACGTAATATTCTTTGCCACACCTAATGGCATAGCCATGCAGCAAGCCGAACCGTTACTCAAAGCTGGCGTTAAGATTATTGATCTTGCGGCTGATTTTCGCATAAAAGATGTTGCTGAGTGGGAGAAATGGTACGGCATGCAACATGCATGCCCAAAGCTAGTTGCCGAAGCTGTTTATGGATTACCAGAAATCAACCGGGAACGCGTGAGAAATGCACGTTTAATAGCCAATCCAGGGTGTTATCCAACTGCAGTTCAGCTTGGCTTTTTACCACTTATAGAAGCCGGCGTTATAGACATAAATCACCTCATCGCCGACGTCAAATCGGGTGTCTCCGGCGCTGGACGGAAAGCTGAAATTCATACTCTTCTTGCTGAGGCTGCAGATAATTTCAAAGCCTATGGTGTTCCAGGTCATCGACATCTGCCCGAGATAAGACAAGGACTCTCCAATATTGCCAAGCGATCAGTCGGTTTAACATTCGTACCACATTTGGTACCCATGATTCGAGGTATTCATGCCACGCTCTATGCCAAATTGACCAAACAGACCGATTTGCAAAACCTATACGAGGAACGCTATCAAAATGAAGCTTTTGTTGATGTTCTCCCAGCGGGCAAACATCCAGAAACTCGTTCCGTACGTGGCTCCAACATTTGCCGCATTGCAGTGCACCAGCCGCAAAACGGCGATACTGTAGTAATACTATCTGTTACAGATAATTTGGTAAAAGGTGCTGCAGGACAAGCCATACAAAACATGAACATCATGTTTGGTTTGGCTGAAACTCTAGGAATTCGACAGATTCCACTGCTACCCTAATTAGATAAAACTAGATTACATGGATGCTGTATCAATGCTTACGTAATAGTCTGATCGTAGTTTCGGGCAAAACATTTACCAATATTCACAAACATTGATATGATTCTCCCAATTATCTTCGTCCAACCAATCGGATTATGTTTTGTTTTAACTGCATAGAGTGAGGATGGTTTCTAATCTGCAGAGTGTGTAATTGAAAAATTCTCTTTATAAGAAACCAAAAATTTTTTCTTCGCAGGTCGTTGTACGTCCTCATTTATCATGGACATACCGAATTTTAATGATTGTTATTTTCTGCTTATTACTACTATCACTTTCGTGGGCTATGTATGAAGCGGGCAGGCACTCATCGAATGATCACCTTTATTTCGACGAAGAGAAAATGGTTCTTTTAAATGATGCAGCAGCTTGCAGGCAGACCAAGAAACAGCAATTATGCACTCAAATGGGTGATTTGATTCATCAATTACAAATCAGCGATACAACTAACGAGAATCTTACTCAACAGATAAAAATCTTAACAAATGAAAACAATGCGTTAAAAGAGAAGATGGCTTTCTTCCAGCATTTAATGTCGGGAAATCCGAAAAGCGGAGTATCTATTCATCAATTCAATTTGAAAGAAACGGCAATCCCAGGTAATTACCGATATAGCTTAACCTTGATACAAGGTGGTGAAAGACCTAATGATTTTAAGGGTAATCTGAGATTTCAAGTAAAATTGTTACAAAATGATCAGTATAAGACCATACACCTAGTCAATAAGGATGATAAAAAAGACTTTCCTGTTAATTTTAAATTTCTCCATAGACTGGAAGAAACATTCAAAATACCCGCCAATGCTACGGCGCAAAGTATGCTGGTTGAGGTTCATGATTTAAATATAAAAAAAGTAATATTGACTCAGTCTACGCAACCAACGCCGTAAAGGAAGAAACATGTTCGGTAAAAAAAACAAGATTAAGTTTAATAACCATATCGATACCTTAATCGGCATCAATACCACTATTAACGGTGATATCAGCTTTAAGGGCGGATTACGAATTGATGGGCATATTATTGGCAATATAGCCGCTAGCGATGAGGAACAGAGCACTTTGGTACTTAGCAATGAAGGCAGCATTACCGGTAAGATAAAAGTAACCAATATTATTATTAATGGAACAGTGACCGGCCCAATTTTTGCTCAAGGCTATTTAGAATTACAAACACAAGCAAAAGTTTATGGTGATATTCATTATGGATCACTTGAGATCCATCTTGGGGCCTCAGTGGAGGGAAAAATGATCCAATATGATAAATTGAATTCTGAGATTGATTTGCAGTCTGAAAAAATGGTAACTTTAATTCCTGCAGCACCGGAGAATCAACAAATCACCACAGAAAACAAAAACTTTAGTTAATGTAACGACACAACAAAATTCTTTTTATTAACAATTAATTAAAAATGAATTGATTACTATGAATATTGAAAACAACTCACCTCTCTTATTTACCGATAATGCTGCTGCAAAAGTCAAACAATTGATAGAAGAAGAAGGTAACAATGAACTCAAACTAAGGGTTTTTATCAGCGGCGGTGGATGCTCAGGCTTTCAATATGGATTTTCCTTCGATGAATCTATAAACGAGGACGATACGGTTTTGGAAAAAAACGGGGTTAAATTATTGGTGGATCCGATGAGTTTTCAATATTTGATTGGCGCAGAAATCGACTACCAAGAAGATCTCAAAGGCGCACAATTTATTATAAGAAACCCTGGTGCTTCAAGTACTTGCGGATGCGGCTCATCATTTTCGGTATAAGTATACGGGATACTTACTACACTCATATCAAGCATGTTTTATGCGGGATAAATTGCCCCTAAAATTCTATCCCCTCTTGCACCGGTTACAGTGGCAAGGTTCCCGGTCTTGCGTAAAACTGTTTGTTGTGCCAGCCATGCAAACGCAAAAGCTTCTACCCAATCGGCTGGAATCCCGAGTTCGTCAGTCAGTGCAACTTTTTTGTCAGGCATAGCTTCTTCCAGCCTATCAATTAATAAAGTATTATGCCCGCCGCCTCCGCATATGTAGATTTCTGTTGCATGGGGACAGTATTCCGATAATGCATTGGCAATTGCCAAAACAGTTAATTGCAGCAACGTTGCCTGAACATCTTGCGGCAACTCATTTCCCGATAGTTTTTGTTCCAGCCACTGAAGGTTGAATAACTCTCTTCCAATACTTTTCGGTGGTTGGCGCAAGAAAAAATTATCAGTTAGCAAATTTTCCAGCAAAACAGGAATAACCTGACCTGATGCCGCCCACTGTCCATACTTATCATAGTTTTCTCCGATATGACGCAAACACCAGGCATCCATCAAGATATTTCCAGGACCGCAATCGAAACCAAGGATATTATTATGTGGATCTAAGCTGGTTATATTGGCAATGCCACCAATATTAACAATCACACGATGGCTTACTGTACTTTTAAAAACTGCGTGATGAAAAGCTGGCACTAAAGGTGCGCCTTGACCGCCTGCGGCCATATCGCGACTTCTAAAATCCGCCACTACTGCAATCTGGGTTAACTCTGCCAACATCGCCGCATTAACTAACTGGATCGTATAGCCCTTATCTTCCTCTGGGCAATGTCTGACCGTTTGACCGTGACACCCGATCGCGATAATTTGTTCATGTTTAACACCAGCTTGCGCTAGCAAGTTGATGACAGCCTCTGCGTACAAACGAGATAAGCGTTTACCGAGTATCGCAGTACGGTGCAATTCATCAAAACCTGGCTGCCGTAATGACAGTAACTGCATCCGCAATTCATCGTCGTAGGGACGAAACAAGGTCTGAACGTGCCGGGGATGTACGGTGCTCAGATCTGCTAAAACCACATCGACACCATCCAGGCTCGTACCTGACATGATGCCAATATAGTAACTAAATTCCAATGACTTACTTAACCCTTAACAGAAGCTAATATAAAAAATTCTTAAGCTATCGGTAAACTTACAAATTATTCAAGAGCAGCGTAGTGCATGTTACGCATAATATTTAGGCGCGCTACTAAGGATTGCGTTTCTTTCTGAAACACGCCTAAGTCTCTCTTTGTAATCGGAGGTGCAGATGGCAAAGCAACCTTCGTTGGGTCACGCTGCAAACCATCAACACGTAACTCATAATGTAAATGGGGGCCTGTTGCCATGCCTGTTGAACCGACATAACCGATTACATCACCCTGCTTCACACGCTTGCCTTTTCCCATACCGCTAGCGAAACGTGACAAATGTCCATATGCCGTTTCATATTTACCGTCATGTTTGAGAACCACCAAATTACCATAACCTCTTTGCGATCCGGAAAATGCGACAATTCCATTGGCTGTCGCTTTTACCGGCGTACCGGTAGGCGCAGCATAATCAATTCCTCGATGCGCACGCCATTCTTTGAGTATGGGATGGTAACGCGCATTGGTGAAACCTGAACTAATTCTTGAGAAAGCCAGCGGCGACAATAAGAAATCTTTGCGCAAACTTTCACCTTCAGGCGTGTAATAGCCTTCTGCACCGTTCGATGCTTTGAAATAAACAGCCTGATAGGACTTGCCTTTGTTAACAAACTCAACAGCTAGAACGCGACCCGTTTTAGCTCGTTTTCCGCTATCCGAGAGGGTTTCATATACGACAGTAAAACGATCACCACGACGCAAATCACGATAAAAATCTATTTCAGAAGCAAATATTTCTGTTAATTGTATGGCGATATTGCTGGGTATACCCGCACTATCCGTAGCAGCAAATAGAGAACTTGTGATCTCACCCGATTTCATGCGAATCTCACCGCTCAATTCAATCGGCTGTTCAGTCATGATGAATTCATCATCCGCCTTTTCCATCAAGAACAACTCTTCATTGCCAAAAAAATAACGCAGCGTCAATAATTCACCATCAGCATTTGTTTGCGCATAAATGGTTTTTCCTGGTTTTAATTGCCGCATCGCCCGGCTACCGCGAGCAGCTTGCAAAAAATCAATAGAGTCCTGGTTATTCACATCAAGCCGGTTTAAAATAGCAGCGATAGTATCTCCGCGACGGATACTTTCCTGGTGCCAGAACGTTTGATTAGCTTGCGTATCGGCGATGGCATCAGACAATGCCAGATCAAGAACAACTTCTTCTACCAGAACTTCTTCAAACGAGGGTGTGTTGGGCGCGATACCAAATGCAGTGACCATACCGAACAGTGGGATGCTGGATAATGCGACCAGCCAGCGAATTGTCTTTTTTGTTAATGTAGATGATTTTTGAGCTAGAATCCTTTGGTTACAGCCAGGGGGTGGATATAGCATATATGAAGTACCTCCAGTCATGTTTGTCTGCGACAGGCGCGAGTTTAACATAAAAATTTCAAAAACATGTACTAAGGTACAATTGAAATTAAAACAAATCTGAAACAAAACATTTCCAATAAAACAGAATAACTAAAAATCAACAAGTTAATGCTATTGTGAACACATCAATCAAAGATCAATTAGAAATCATTAAGCGCGGAAGCCACGAATTATTGGTTGAAACAGAACTTGAAAGTAAATTGCAATCGGCGCGGCCATTACGAATCAAGGCAGGGTTTGACCCAACGGCACCGGATCTGCATTTAGGCCACACAGTATTGTTAAACAAATTACGTCAATTGCAAGACATGGGACACCACATCTTGTTTCTGATCGGCGATTATACGGGCATGATTGGCGATCCCAGCGGCAAAAACGCCACCCGCCCGCCCTTAACACGCGAACAAGTCGCGATCAACGCTGAATCTTATACTGCGCAAGTTTTTAAAATACTCAGACCTGAACACACAGAAGTGGTGTTTAACTCGTCCTGGATGGACAAGCTGAATGCGGCCGATCTTATCAAGCTTGCCGCCACACATACGGTTGCGCGTATGCTGGAGCGCGATGATTTCGACAAACGCTATCGCAACAATCAAGCCATTGCAATTCATGAATTTCTCTACCCCTTAATCCAAGGCTACGATTCCGTTGCACTTAAGGCTGACCTCGAATTGGGCGGAACCGACCAGAAATTCAATCTCCTAGTCGGGCGGGAATTGCAAAGACATTTTAACCAGCCCCAACAGTGCATACTTATGATGCCGTTATTGGAAGGGCTGGACGGCACCAATAAAATGTCCAAATCTATGAATAATTATGTTGGAATTACTGAAAGTCCGAAGGAAATCTTCGGCAAATTAATGTCGATATCCGATCAATTAATGTGGCGATATCTGGAATTGCTTTCATTCGAAACACTCCAAACTCTTGCTGCCTGGCGCAAGGAAGTTCAAGAAGGCCGCAACCCTCGAGACATCAAGGTAAAACTTGCACAAGAGATCGTCGCACGTTTTCATAGCAAGCGAGATGCCGAAGAAGCCCTGACGGACTTTGAAGCACGCTTCAGACATGGCGCACTACCTGAAGAAATTGCCGAAATTAAAATTGAAATTCAGGAGGATGAAATCGCTTTAGTTCAATTGTTGAAATTAACCGGATTAACAGCTAGCACCAGTGAAGCATTGCGCATGATCGATCAAAACGCGGTCAAATTGGATGGCGAGAAAGTAGACGATAAATCGACCAAAATTAAACGGGGGCAATCCATCATCCTACAGGTTGGCAAGCGAAAATTTACAAAAGCAATCATACAATAATCAAAATTTTATCCGCCACTATTTGCAGGATATGAAATAATCAAGTATACTTCGCCGCCAAAATTGATAAATCAATTTAAATTAAATGGTTATCAATTTTTTTATGTTGTATAGTCTCATCGTTCCTGACCTCTCTTCAATTTTTCAAGTATCTCCGGAAAATGATTAATTACCTTGGTTAGCGGCGATGCTTTTTTAAATGCGCTGACAGGGTAATGCACAATCATAATTTACATATAGCATGTGAATATTGCAGGTGTATTTCATTGTCTTTTTTTAGGAAAATAACGTGTCTTTTGAAGATTTAAATTTGCATCCATCCATCCTCAAGGCTGTTCACGAGGCTGGCTACACTACTCCCACACCTATTCAACAACAAGCCATCCCCGAGCTAATCGCCGGTCAGGATGTTATGGCTTGCGCACAAACCGGTACCGGAAAAACTGCTGCTTTTATGCTGCCGGCACTACATTTATTGGCAACACCGGCGCAGATACGCTGTCGCGGACCCCGCATTTTGGTACTAACACCGACTCGCGAGTTAGCACTACAAGTATCCGATGCAGCCAAAAAGTACGGCAAATTTTTGCCGCGCATCAACGTGGTAAGTATTTTAGGGGGCATGCCTTACCCTCTACAAAACAAGCTGTTATCACAACCTGTTGATATTTTAGTAGCTACACCGGGACGATTGATTGATCATATCCAACGCGGCCGAATTAATTTCAGGCGGTTGCAAATGCTCGTGCTTGATGAAGCCGATCGCATGTTGGACATGGGCTTTATCGATGATGTAGAAACTATTGCTGCGGCTACTCCCGACACTCGCCAAACCTTATTATTTTCCGCCACACTGGATAACGCAATCGATAAAGTTGCCGCAAAATTATTAAAACTACCCAAACGCATTCAAGTTGCGTCGCATAAAACCAAGCTTGAAAACATCGAGCAACGATTACACTATGCCGATGACATGTCACACAAAAATCGTCTACTGGATCATGTGCTACGCGATGAAAAATTGAAACAAGCGATCGTCTTTACCGCTACCAAGCGCGATGCGGATACCCTAGCAGACAACTTGCATGCTCAAGGCTTTGCGGCTGCCGCACTGCACGGTGATATGAACCAGCGTGAGCGCAACCGTACGCTAACTCGTTTACGTAATGGCGGTTTGCGAGTACTGGTAGCAACCGATGTTGCTGCGAGAGGAATCGATATTGCCGATATTACGCATGTAATTAATTTTGATTTGCCTAAATTTGCAGAAGATTACGTACACCGGATCGGGCGTACAGGACGGGCAGGTGCTGCGGGTGTTGCAGTTTCATTTGCATCTATGAAAGATAGCATTCATTTATCCAAAATAGAACGCTACACCGGCCAGCGCATTATTTCACACATCATTCCCGGCCTTGAACCGCGTATCAAACCACGGTTTAATAACAACGGCCCCAGAAATACACCGAACGTAACGCAAAAACGTAAACGCTCCCCTTTCTCGGGCTACAACGGCCGTGCAAGTTTCAGTGCAATGAACGGCTTGAATGGAAACAGGAATGAACAGCGTGGACGGCCTTTTAGTCACGACGATCGTAACGGTTCTTTCAGAAATCGTAGCGCTTCCAGTGCAGGTCATCAGTTCGCTCGCTCCAAGTAATCCAAATCCTTCTAAAGAAAGAGTCCGGGGATCTAAGTTAAAAAATCTCCGGACTTGATAATTCATTTCAGCAAGTTGATTCTTTTATCGCTTTATCCTGCTAACTGCAATGAGAGCTAAAGCATAAACTGCGACGGCAGCCCAACCGACAGCGTGGAAACTTTGCTGCATAACCAGAAAAACAGCTAGTGGCGCGGCAATAACAGAAAAGCAGCCATTTATCCCCCACGCCCATGGCACTTGCTGCGGGTACACCCGGTTAAGCATTCGCAATGCCAACGGAAAAGGCATTCCCAGCAAAAATCCGGATAAAACCAGAACTATCAATCCAATCATCCATTTCATCGAGTCCGGCCAAACTAATCCCACAGAAAATAAAAGTGGCATCAAAAACATGAACAATACAATGACAAGCATGATACCTACCAAAATTAAGCCAACCGTTTTATAGGATGCTTTGAGTCGGGCACTAAACGCGCTGCCAGCACCCATACCGCACAACATTGCGGCAATGACACCGGCCGCACTATAAAGCGGATGCCCCCAGAACAAAGCAAGCCGCTGAATCCATATTATTTCCAAGAACATGAATCCGACGCCAATTGCCGCAAAATAGCACAGCACTGCCAAGCGTCCACCTGGCACCCAGCCCAAACATAGCAATGGCAGGAGAATCAAGACAATAGCAGCTCCAGTCAACATTAGCCCAGTCACAGCCACCAGCGCCGATCCCATTTCGACAAAGGCCAATGTACTGCCTGCAAGATATTGTTTAATCTCTTTGAGGTGACTGATCCGCAAATACTGGTAAAAATAGGGTCTATCATCATGGGGGGCACGTACATCGAACAAATAATCATCGTAAAAGGCTGATGCGCCATCTTCAGTAAGCAGCGCGGTAAATCCTGCAATCAACCGATCCTCTTCCATAATATGAAAACGGTCTGTGGTCACCGGGCCTTCTCCGGGTGACCACAGCCGATCAAACCCTTTAGCTTGTGAAAAAGCCTCCAGTTTTCTTTGCGCCGCTTCGTTCATAGCCTGCTTTGATACCACAATAGACAACATGTCCCAGCTTCTGATCGCAGCGATATGAACCGACAAATCGGTCACGCCCGCCTTACGCAGGGTATCCGCAACGAGCGCTAATAGTTTTAAACTTTGACGCGGCGGCTGGTCAAGGTAAACGCTGAAAGCTAACAGGCCTTGTTCACTCAAAACATCCCACAGAAGGCGGAATGATTCACGCGTCAACAGATAATCTTCCTGCAGCGCTTGCAGGCCGATACCGCCGCCAAACGAACCTTGTAACGGTAATAGAATCAGATCGTAATGCTGCGTCGATGCGCTCAAGAAAGCACGGCCTTCACGCGTAACAACAGTAAGCCGTTCATCGCGATATTGCTCACGCAACCGCTGTGATATGACTGGATGGGGTTCTACTGCATCTATCTGAATCTTATCTTGACTCAGTAAATGCGCCACTGCCGCCCCACCTGCATGTAATACGAGCGCATTCGACGGCCTTGCCATTACGAACGGCAAGGCCTGTACGCTTTCATTTAACACTGCTGCATCGGTTAGTAAAACGCCGTAAGCATCACCATTGCGGTAAATATGTGGTGCAACTGGCACCGTGCCACGAAACAATAAGCTAAGCCCATGTCCATAGCGCAACGCGGGAGACTGCACGATTTGAATCCGGCCCATAGGGTGAGGCGTATCGCTGATTATCTGCGCTTGAGGCAATCGTAACGCATAGCTGATTGCTTTATAGGGTGATGGGTTAATTTCCGTAATCAACACAACACTTGCCAATGCACCGGATAGCAGCAGCACACTTAGCCATGTATGCCGCAACAACCATGCAGCGAGTGCAAATGCTGCCGCACACAATGCAAAGCCTTGGACCGGAGAAAAGAAAAACAAAATCAAAAGTCCTGCGCCGGATCCTACTGCCGAACCAAGCAGATTCGCCGCATAGCGACGTCCGATTGACTCGGCATCGCGCATGAAGATTAAACCAAGAAATAATGCTCCGCTAAAAAAAGGCAGAAAAACTAGGCCAGTACTGGCCAGCAGCGGTACCCAACTGCGCAGATCAATAAACAGCAAGGGAAAATCTGTCACTGCAGCTACTTGCAACGCCAAAGGTAATGCCAGTAAGCAGCTCACCGCAGCGCATACCAAGCAAAACTGCGAAATCTCTTCGGCGCGAAGTAACAAGGTATTGCGCGCAAGCGCCAGAACCGCGCCGCTACTGCCAAATCCCAACAGGGCAAGAGAAATTACAGCATAAGCGAAATGGTGACCCTGCCCCTGCGCCAGGGCCTGCATCAGTATGATCTGCAACGCGATTAATGCCAGCGAGCATACGAACAATGCGATATCAATAGTTGATAATCGCATACGGGTAAAATACACGGCCGGTTTTATCCTCTCGTCAATGGAACAAAGCGCACCGGCTGAAGATTTTGCGTACGTATTTGATCACCATTTTTAATCACGAGAACAAGCATCTGAACCAAGTAAGGCGTCCCTACCGGAATGATCATCCGTCCGCCATCTTTTAACTGATCGATCAACGGTGGCGGAATATGGGATGCAGCCGCAGTAACAACAATCACATCGAATGGCGCGTGTTCTGACCAACCATGATAACCATCAGCGTTTTTGATACTGATATTGTCATAGCCAATATCCTGCAAACGTGCCTGGGCCTGTTGCGCGAGCTCGGGAATAATTTCTACGGTGTAAACATGCTTAACCATTTGCGCTAGCACGGCGGCTTGATAACCGTTGCCTGCACCAATCTCAAGTACACGGAAATCCGGTTTTACCTGTGCCATCTGCGTCATATAAGCGACAATATATGGCTGCGATATCGTCTGACCATAGCCAATTGGTACGGCATGGTCTTCATAAGCCAATCGTTCTTCCCGCTCCGGCACAAACAAATGCCGAGGTATGGCTCGCATGGCGCTGAGAACATTTTGATCATATACACCTCTGGCAACGATCTGTTCAGTAACCATTTTTTCTCGTAACACGCGCATTTGATCGGTATCCTTCGCCTGTACCGCGCAAGCTCCTAATAGGCAAATCAGTAATGGAAAAAATAGCTGTCTGCCTATTGTCATCCTCAATTACCTCTTATATTTTAAACAGTCCGCTAACCAGAAAAGTTTGCAGGTACTGCATCGCCGCTACATTGATACCCCTCAACGGGTACTTTTCCTCGCATCAGCAACACCGGGCAGATTGCACTGCCGATAACTTGACTGGCAATGCTGCCAAAAACCATACGTTCCATGCCTGCCCGGCCGTGCGTGCTCATCACGATCAAATCCGCATTATCGAAGTCAGCTGCAAAAGCAATGGCAACTGCCGGATCACCCATCGCTACCCGCCAGTGAGATGCAATACCAGCAAGTTGTAGCCGGGCATGTATTCGTTCCAGATAATAAAATGCCTGCTGTACAACAGGATGTTCTCTGGCATCTTCCGGATTGACGAATACACAACCTGTTGACGATCTACTGCCGCTATCCAGTGGCTCGACGACACGCAACAAATGAATCACAGCGCCCGTATTCTGCGCAAAATGGCGCGCGGCTGGTATAGCCATTTCAGCCAGAGAAGTGCCGTCAAGCGGCAAAAGGAGAGTTTGAGGCAAGGGAACATCAGGCTTCACTATAGCCTGCGCGGGTACTAAAAATACCGGCGGCAACGCGTTGCGTACCACCTCATCGGCCACACTGCCGAGCAATGCCAATCCTATCCCCGTTCTGCCGTGAGTAGACATGGCTATCAAATCAACACAGGTTTGTTCAGCCGCATGCAGAATACTTTCAGCCGGCATTCCACTTACAAATTTACTCTCCACCCGGAAGCCTTGCTGGCTAAGCTGCTGCGCCACAACTTGCACGCGGGTGCTCGTCTCGCCCTTATGTAACATCGTGGCCGGTGTTGATTCGAGCGATCGCATAGTATCGTCAAGTAAAGGAAATTGCGGGGATGACAAAGCCGTCATCAACAACAATTCAGTTTGCTGCGGCGTAATAAAACGCAACAGATGAGGAATGACCCGCTCTGCCAGCTCAGATCCATCCAGTGGGATGATCACCCGTCTGATCATATGCATACCCGTCAATCACAAACACTGATCGAGTATAGGCTTTTTTGCATGCATTTTCCAGGCTGACTACACGGATAAGTGCGCATACTTTTGTCATTTCATTTTAAAGATAAATGATAAACAGCTAATGTTTATCTAAATAGAGAATTTGCTAGCACCGATACTTATGTTTATTAGAATCACTATAACATTCTGTGTATTCATAGAGCGTTTAGCTATACGATGCCAACAGGTTTTGAGAAACAACTTAATAGAGTATCCAATTTTATTTGGCTACAACAAAAGCCAGCAGTTTAAACTGCCGATTTGATCATGCCATGTTTTATAAAATTTTACTTAGTAAGTTGTTGGTAATCATTTCAGATCTTTTGTTTCTTTTGTGATAAATATCACTCGTATCCTATAAGTCTGCGCATTAGTATGTGTTTGACAGCCAGTGTGGCATCCAGTAGATTCGATTTGGGTGAGGATAATCCCCCAAAAATATCAGATTAAAAGAGATGCTCTGAGATCTGCGCGGATAGATGTCCGGCAACAATTCAGATTTCTTTCTATTCCTGAAACCGGCAGTTGTAACTTTACTTGGAATAATTACCTATGACAGATTTCAATAGTTACGCGCTTACCAAACCTCATGCTTTTGTAGTGATGCCGTATGGAACCAAGCCTGGTCCAGACGGCAAGCCCATCAATTTTAATCTTATCTTCGAACAATACATTACATCTGCCTTGTTCAATGCCGGATTGGAAGTTTTTCGAGCTGATCAAGAGCAAGCTGCTGGAAATATTCTCGTTGACATGTTTCAAGAACTTCTAATTGCTGATTTAGTAATCGCTGATCTTACCATTCATAATCCAAATGTCTGGTACGAGCTTGGCGTGCGACATGGGATACGTGCTCGTGGAGTAGTTTTGGTATGTGGAGGTCAGGTGCCGGCAGCATTCGATCTCTATACTGATCGCAAATTACGCTACGGATTAAGGAATGGCGTGCCGGATCCAGATACATTGGAAGCTGATTGCGGAGCGCTCACGAAAATGTCTATCGAAACCATGCAATCTTGGAGAGGAAAAAAAATCAGCCCAGTCTATTATCATTTACCTAATTTGATAGAGCCGGATTGGAAATCTTTGCGGATTGGCGATGCAAAAAAATTCTGGGAGCGTCATGATGAGTGGGTCGCCCGCATCGAACTTGCATGCAAGGAAAAACTGTTCGGGGATCTGCTCGTCCTTGCAGACGAAGCTCCTATCGCTGCATTACGTGCTGAAAGTTGGATCACTGCCGGGAAGGCGCTGCGCAGCGGCGGACATTATCGGCTTGCACTGGAACAATTAGACCGCAGCCTTGAAGTCGAGCAATCACTTGATGGATTGCGAGAAAAAGGGATTTGCCTGGAACGTCTCGCTTTTAAAGGCGAACTTGGTTATTCATTAGAGCGTGCGCGCCAACATTATGAATTTATTCTAAAGGAATACCCCGATGATCCAGAAACATGGGCATTACTCGGCCGAGTCGACAAAGTTGCATGGATAGCCGGATGGCGTCGTGCTGGACTTTCACCAGCTGAAATGAAACAAGAAGCACTTGCCGAAAAAGGATATTTACTCGCTGCGATTACTAGTTATTACAATGGGTTCCGGCAAAACCCTAGTCATTATTTTTCTGGGATTAATGCGCTGACGCTTATGTACCTTTTTAGATATCTTATGAGCGAGGCAAGATTCGATAGCGATATTGCGATGCTTACCGGTGCAGTGCGTTTTGCTGCTTTGAACAATAAAAGTAAGAAAATCAGAGACGTGTTTTATGCCAAAGCGACATTGGGTGACCTGGAAGTACTGGCTGGCACACCCAATTCAATCGCGGATGCGTATGGTAATGCCGTCGCCATTAATCACCGTGATTGGTTTGATCTGGATTCATGCCGGCAACAATTGAATTTGCTTAAAGATCTGAACTTCAATCTTGATAATGTAAATGCCGGGCTCAAGGTTTTTGACCGGGAAATCAAAAAACTTGATCCACCAGAACGCCAATGGGAGCCGCGCAAAGTATTTTTATTTAGCGGCCATATGGTCGACGAGCCAAATCGATCGTTGCCTCGATTTCCCAACACCGACAAACACATTGAAATCGCGTATCAAGCGATTGCACATACACTGAAAAAACTGGGCGCTGGCCCCGAAGATCTCGCGTTGACTCAAGGTGCTTGTGGAGGTGATTTGTTGTTTACCAAAGCATGCTTAGCGCTTGGAGTAAGGGTGCAATGGTTGCAGCCTTTCGCCGAGCCTGATTTCATTCAGCGCTCAGTGATTCGTGGCGGTGAGTCTTGGCGGCTTCGTTATCTGAGCATGAGTACTTGTGTCACCCAGCCAATTCGTGCTGCACCCGAATCATTGGGTCCGCCTCCCTCTCGTATGGATAGCAATTATGCGTACGAACGTTGTAATCATTGGCTGCTATACACTGCGCTGAGTTATGGAATAAGGAAAATCAACTTTATCTGTCTGTGGGATGGCAATGAGGGTGACGGTAGAGGGGGCACTAAGCATATGATTGATGAGGTACGCAGGCGTACCGGCAATGTAGAAATTTTATATACCACATCTTTGTGGTAATTGAAATGAACTTAACGGAGCGCAATTATGACCGAATTTGCAGAACACTTAAGAAATCCGATTCGCGCTAAAGGAAAAAAAAGAATCTTAACCTGTGATGGTGGTGGCATCCTTGGGTTAATGGCGGTCGAAGTTCTCGGTGCAATCGAGACACTTCTTCGCAAAGAGACCGGAAAACCGGATTTGGTATTGGGCGATTGGTTTGATATGTGCGCGGGAACAAGTACCGGTGCGATGATTGCAACTTGTGTCGCGTATGGTATGCCAGTGGATGAAATCCGTAAGTTTTATACCGAACATGGCCGCGACATGTTTGATAAAGCCTTTCTGCTCAAGCGCATTTACTATAGCTACGATGATGAGCCACTTGCCAAAACACTCAAAAAGACTTTCGGTGAAGCTACCACGCTTGGTACTGATCGTTTGCGTACACTTTTGATGGTGGTTACTCGCAATGCTACAACCGATTCACCCTGGCCGATTACGAATAACCCATATGCTAAATACAATGATTCATCACGTAACGACTGCAATCTGAAGTTACCGCTTTGGAAGATCGTGCGGGCCAGTACCGCAGCGCCGACCTATTTTCCACCGGAACGTGTTAGCCTCGGTACAAAAGAATTCATGTTTGTCGATGGCGGCGTTACCACCTATAACAATCCGGCCTTGCTTGCATTTAATACAGTAACCGCCTCGCCATATGGCATTAACTGGCTGGCGAGCGAAGATAAACTTTTCATTGTATCGCTAGGGTGCGGTTCAGCAGCTGCAGTCAGTAATAATTTCTCAGACTCAGGCCCCAACCTACTCAATAGCGCCATCAATGTGATCAGCGGCTTGATGAATGCAGCAACAGCCGGTCATGATATGACTTGCCGGATTCTCGGCAAGTGTCTATACGGCGAACCCATTGATCGAGAAATTTGGGATCTCGTCGGTACAACCGGACCGGCACACCCAAAGCTCTTTACCTATTTACGCTACAATCCAGAAACCACAAGGGAAGGGCTAGATCGCTTGGACCTTACGAATATTGATCCAAAGCGCGTACAGACATTGGATGCAATTGATGCGATCCCAGATATTCAAGCTGTTGGCCAAGCTATGGCAAAGAAAGTTAAATTGGAACATTTCCAGGGATTTATTTAGGCTTGATGCAACTGCGTGAGCTGTACGTGGTATTAATCAGTAATTATTTTTGACTGACGAGCGATATCACAACAACGATCTGTTTTACTGGGTATTTTATGAGTAAGTGTTTGGTTTAATGCACTAACACTAATTCTGAGTAGTATCGAGCGAGCAACTTTGAGCAAAAGAGGAATCAATGTGAAACAACATCTTGTATCGCCAGGAAGATCTTTTTCATTTTTTAAGCTTGCAATAATTCTTCTGACTGCATTACTGGTTGCTTGTACAGAAAAGCTAGTGCCAGTGAGTGATCCTGACCGGGGTGCAGCTATAGTTAATCCGGACTCTTTTGGCGATAGCTATACAGTTATTCAGTATCTAGATCAAGGCTGGGATAGTCTTGATAGCTTATGGTTTTATACAACCACTATGGGGTCAAACCTGATGCCCTATGATTTCTTCATGGCGCTGGAACAACCCAACCAGTCTGAGCTTTTTCGTTCAGATGATAATATGAACTTTTATCGCTACTTACCGCAAAAGGCCACTACGACTAATCCGGATGCACTGCCTGTGGGCTGGGTTAAAGATAGTTATAAGGGTAAAGAATATATAGGTCTGACCTGTGCAGCTTGCCATACTACACAAGTAAATTATAACGGAGTAGGCATCCGCATCGATGGCGGCCCGGCAAATGCGGACATGGAAAGCATCATGAAAGATATCGCAAAGGCCTTGAAATATACGCAAAGAAATGAAGAAGTCCGGAACCGGTTTGTTAAGAATGTGATTGCTCGCGGTAGTTACAAAACCGAATCGGAAGTGCTTGACGATCTTAAGCGATACACACAGCGTTTGATTGGCTATATCGACATCAATCGCAGCGATGTAGCGTATGGATATGCCAGATTGGATGCATTTGGGCGTATTTATAACCGCGTGCTCGAACATCTTGTAAATGAAAGGGTATTAAGGGAGTTATTGCGTGATGGCAAGATAATGAGCGAAGAAGGTATGTCCGAAGCAGAGTACAAAAAGATTGTGCAAAACGTTGATCAGATCATGACCGGCGACCAACGTGACAGTGTGGTCAGCCGTCTTACCCAAACGCTTGATGGGTGGCAATTAGGCCGGTTACGCAACAAACTATTCAATAAACCTAATGCCCCCGTCAGTTACCCTTTTTTATGGGATATCGTGCAACATGATTATGTGCAATGGAACGGTTTAGTCGCTAACGCAGGCTTAGAATCATTGGGACGGAATGTAGGTGAAGTGATCGGCGTGTTTGGCACGCTCGATTGGAAAGAGGAAAAGGGCTTTAGCATTTCGACCATTATTGGTGGACAAGCACCCGCAAGTAAAAAAGTCAGATTTGATTCCTCTATCAATGTACATAATTTAAGCAGAATTGAATCGCATTTACAGAAATTGCAATCACCCGAATGGCCGGAAGATATTTTAGGAAAAATCGACAATGATCGCGCTATCAGAGGCAAAGCATTATTCAACGAATATTGCGCCAGCTGTCACGCTAATATCAATCGTGTTGATCCGGATCGGCGCATCGTCGCGCATATGTCCAGAGTCAGCGATGTCGGCACTGATCCGGTTATGGCTGATAACAGCACGAAATATAAAGGATTCTCTGGCATTTTGCGCAACCAATACGTCAGTGTGGGTGTAGGAGACATTCTGCTTGATCAGGAAGCGCCGGTTGCTGCGTTACTCACGAAAGCAACGTTGAATGTCGTAGCTACGCCTGATCTGGATAAATGGTTTATTGAGCGTTGGATTGACTGGATTGTTGATATCGCCACCGCGTTTATTCAAAACAAGATTTACCCTTCAATCAAACAGGGCAATTATGACCCGGATACCACTGCAAATCCATTCGCTTCTTTAAATGCTTACAAAGCAAGGGCTCTAAACGGAATCTGGGCAACCGCTCCTTACTTGCACAATGGCTCTGTGCCAACGCTTTATGACTTGCTATTACCCAAAAAACGTGAAGGCGACCCGGATGATGGAGAATATCGTCCCGATCAATTCGAAGTGGGGTCGCGGGAGTTTGATCCGGTTAAAGTAGGTTTGAAAAGTAGCGGATATGAGGGCTTTACCTTTAATACGGATTTAAAGGGAAATAGTAATGCTGGTCATGAATATGCATCGGGCAAGACAGCACAACTGGACGGTAGAATCTTAAAACCCCTGAACAAAGAAGAGCGATTGGATTTGTTGGAATACCTCAAAACACTGTAATTTGATGAACAGTTCACTTTAACAATAAAGGGAGTAATGCCATGAATACAAGCTATCTTGAACAGTATGATGCAACCGCGGATACCGATAAGTTTGCATTGGTGCGTCGTTGGATTGACACGGAACCTTTACCTTTTTTTAAAGAGTTGCGTGAAAAACGACCTATTTTGGTAACGCCAAAATGTACATTGGTGACCCGCTTTGACGATGTGAGAGAAATATTGCTGATGTATAAGGTTTTCACCGTCAAGCCTTATGTTCCCAAAATGGCAAATTACCTGATGATGCATGATGACGATGCATTACACACACGTGAAAAGTCGTTGATGCAGTTTATGCTCAATCGCGATGATTTACCCAAAGTGCGTAACATGGTAGCGGATATTGCCAGAGGTATTCTCAGCCGTGGCAGTGGCCAGATTGAAATTGTCAATGATTTCTGTCGCACGGTTCCAGCAACGCTGGTGCAAAAATACTTTGGACTAACGGGTGCAAAAACTGCTGATTTGATTGAATGGTCTTACTGGAATCAATACGATACTTTTCACAATCACCCTTTTGATTTACTGTCTCCGGAATTGTCCCAGCAAGTAATAGATCGTCACAACGAAACTTCGAAAAAACTAGGAAGTTATATCACTATGCTTATCGGAAAGCGCTATTTGGCGGTACTAGCCGAAAAATTGACATTCTCAACGATTATTAAACTGCGAGACGATATCGTGACAAGAATGTTGCGTACCAATTTTGCCAAAGAATTGGATTTTGATATTAAACGTTTAGGCACTAACGCTGGCGGACTTTTAATTGGAGCTATTGAAACGACTTCCCAAGCAGTAGCTCAAATATTGCAATACTTATTTCAGCATCCAGAGTGGCTAGCCACAGCGAAGGAGGCCGCACAGAAAGAAGATACGGCTGAATTCGACGGTATTGTCTGGGAGGCTTTACGCTTTGTTCCGATAACACCTTATTTATTCCGCACTACGGCAAGTGATTACACCGCGGCAAAAGGCACGGATCATGAAACGATTTTGCACGCGGGCACCTATGTACTGCCTGTTACTCTCTCGGCTATGTTTGATGAACGCGCTTTTGATTCACCGGAAAAATTTATCCCGCAGCGTAACTGGTACAACTATTTCCATTTTGGATTTGGCGACCACGAATGTCTAGGGCGGTATGTCGGTATGGTAATGATTCCTGAAATGGTGCGCCAAGTGCTATTGAAAAAAAATATTGCTGCGCAAGGCAATATCGACTACCGTTCAGGACCTTTCCCGGAATCTTATAATCTTTCGTGGACAGCGGAATGACAACTTATGCTCGCAAGAGCTGAGATATAAAAAAACAGTGTGTTCTATAGCCAAAATAGTAAATCAAGCTATAGAACACACAAGGCGTAAGGAATTCTAATAGTTCGATTTTTCTTCAGTGGATCTAGCCTTGCCACCACCTTCTTGATCACCTGCAGGAATCTGATGAAAAGGTTGGATGGTTTTACCATAAGCATCAGGATCCGGTGATTCCGGTGCAGAAGGTCTGCCTCCACATGCAACTAAAATCAAAACTGCCGCCATTGCAAAAAAATAAGTAATCTTCATATGAAACCTTCTTTTTTAATAATTGATAATTAATCGTTCTTGTTACAACGATGGCAGATTACAGGGAACAGACAGGTGAAATATTGATCTTGATCAAATTAGAGTAACCTTCGCCAACAATTAGTACCGTCAATGGCACAAATTGAGCTTCGTTTCTACCACTCGCTGAATGACTTTGTTGAGCCCGCGTTGCGCAATGCAGTAATCGTTCATCATCTTAATCGCAGAGCTTCTGTGAAAGACATAATCGAATCTTTCAATGTGCCGCACACAGAAATTGAGCAAATTCTGGTCAACAGCCACGTAGTGGGTTTTAACTATATCGTACAGCATGGTGACTTTATTCAAGTATATCCTGCACCTTTTGCCCCTGTCATGACACCAGCATTTGCTCTCCGCCCGCCATCACCACGGCCGCCGCTATTCGTGATCGATGCAAATCTCGGGAAACTAGCTCGCTACTTGAGATTGCTTGGACTGGATTGCCTCTATCGTAACGATTATCACGATGACACTGTGGCAAAAATTGCTGATGAGCAGCACCGTACGGTACTTACCCGTGACCGTACCTTACTGCAGCGCAGGATTATCGTCTACGGATATTTTGTTCGCGCATGCCTGCCTAGAGTTCAGGTTAAAGAGGTACTGAATCGGTTTAATTTACATCCTTTGTTAAAACCGTTAACTCGTTGCTCGCATTGCAATGGCCAATTAATCGAAATAGAAAAACAAGAAATTGAGCACCGTTTGGAACCCCTAACTAAACAACACTACCATCGTTTCCTGATATGTTCAGTGTGCAATCAGATCTATTGGCACGGTAGCCACTGTAAACATGTACAACAACTGATTGATGGATTTTCTATATAAATTCCTGATAAGCTTATTTTATGTCACATAAAAAAACCGGCATGATAGTAATCGGCTTGGTACGTGCTATTCACCCCCCAATATCACACTAGCACGTCATTTTAATCGACGCGCTTTATCATGCGATGAGACGTGACGATGTTGCGCAACAGGCGGCCTATATCGTAATGGGATTAAAGAAGATGATAGCCCTGAAATATTAAGGTTATACCATTTACCCGGAGAATCAGCCGAAGGCTGGAAAAATTGGATTGAGCGCTTTAACAAGACGGTGCGAAAAACCACGCAACATGTCAATAGCTTTCCCAATCCGGATGCCGCGCTAAACTGGATATTTATGGTTACCAAACAAATGAAGGAAAAAATCTATCGAATACCCATTACAAGTTTCTATCCCTTCAAATAACGCATGGAGGAGATCTTATTTTCCGTTCTTCAGACACAGAATTATTGACACTACCCAAATAAAAATGATTACCGGTTTATTTTTATCTTCTAAAAATTCGCCACCAAATTAACCCGTAGTGAACGGCTCTCGATCGGGTGGAAGTGCACATCATTCAAACCGGCGGCAGGCTCGCCCGGAAGCCTTGAAGTATAGTAGTAATCGATGGCGTGAGCATGTGTGTCAAGCAAATTAAACCCTTGCAGGATCACACGTACATTATTGCCAATTTTATAACCGATCTGTCCATTCAGTGTGACGGTGTGATCGGATTGCACGCTGTTATCTTCGATCAATGGACGTTTGCCGAAATAACGAAGCTGCATGCTGCCGAATAAAGGGCCGATATTGTCGACGGAAACTGCCAGCTTGCCAACCCCTCTGATTGCTCCCGGTATGTGATGGCCGCTGGCATCGGCATCACTAAAACGCGCACGGGCCAACGCATAATCGACATCGATCGTTAACCAATCCGTCGGCATATAAAACAGCGAAGCCTCAAATCCTTCCCGCCTGCTCGGGCGGCTTGCTTCGGTTGTTCCGGCATCTCCCACAAACAACAATTCTGAATCCAAATCCAACCGGAATGCTGCAAAGGAAGCCTGTAAACCTGGAATGATGGCAGTACGAAATCCAACCTCATAACCCGTCGAGCGCACCAGCGGATGAACCCGGTTGATAACCTCCCCCGATTTAGGATCAACGGTAGAAGTCGTTCCGCGAGCATCATTGCTATGAAACCCGCTGCCATAGTTGAAATAAAATTCCGTTTGCGCCCAAGGACCAAAAATCAGACCCAATTTAGGATTCGTCATGCTGTCATAGCGATTGCCTGAATTCGTGCTGAGATTGCTGTTCACAGCAAACCAATAATAATCCGAACGCACCCCCGCCACGCTGCGGAATTTTTCAAGCCATTGGATGCTGTTCTGATAAAAGATTCCTATACTATTTTGATTAATATGATCCTTACGCGTGATTGACAAAGTCTGCCGTTCTTTGGTACTGAGCACTCCATTGTCGATCACGTCGTTTTGAAACTGAACACCGGCTGTATTTTCCACCTCCAATCCGGCAATCTTATTGGTCCACATATGGCTGACATTCATCGCCGATTGGAAGCGTTTATCGCGTTGCGAAAACTGATCTCCGTTGACGAGATCATCCAGAAACAAGGTAAAATATGAAAACCGTGCGAGATTGCTATGCAAAGTATAGAGATTAAAATCGGTCACACCAAAGCGGCTGGCGTGCCGCAATGCGGTGGATAAACTGAAACGGTGCGACTCGCCCCCGCTGCTCGGATCGATTGTTCCAAGCCGGGGAACAATACTGCCGGCTACACCGCGAGCCGGAATCTGGTCGGTGGAATTCCAATTTCCGCCATAACTCATTGCCGTCACATTGAATTTAGTCGCTCCCGTATCTTGGCTGTAGCGCAACACCGCGTTGAATTTCTTGAAATCCTCATGCTTGATCCACGGACCGTCTTTAGTGAGTAATTCGACCGCATACAAAACATTGCCTTGCCCTACTTCGTGCGACTTGGCCACCAATCCGCGCATAAAACCCTGCTCGCCTAAGCCATAACTGGCTATACCTTTGGGTAGCTTATCGATATAACTCATAGTGACGGCACCAGCCGATGAAAAATCGCCCTGGCTGGCATGGTAAGGGCCTTTCAGATACTGCAAATTTCCCATTAATTCCGGAATGATAAAATTAGTATCTGCCCAACCTTGGCCATGACCATGCGAACGCTGGTTGACTAACATGCCATCGACGGTAATGCGCAA
Organism: Nitrosomonas sp.; assembly: GCA_008015565.1. Lineage (GTDB taxonomy): Bacteria > Pseudomonadota > Gammaproteobacteria > Burkholderiales > Nitrosomonadaceae > Nitrosomonas. The sequence continues at coordinate 26,500 of SSFV01000118.1, forward strand.
ATCGGTGCCATGATCGAGATTGAAACCACGCAAAAAATATTGATTGGCCTTTCCTTCGCCGCTATGCTGCGTCACAATCAGTCCCGGCACTGTTTCAAGCAACTCTCCGGGACGATAAACCGTACGTAAATCAAGTTGATGCTTCAGTACCGTACCTTCCGTAGCGGAATTCGCACTGCCGATCAATTCCCGCGCATTGCCGCGCACGATCATTTCCTTCAAGGTCGGAATGCCAGCCGCAATAACCATGCATGGCATTGATGACAAAAGAAAAAAAATGCTGCTTAAGACTTTCAACACCGCTGCCACAGGCTGCTTCATTATATTTCGCACGTATTTTCTCCCCGGAATTACGTGTTTTCCTACAATTCGTGTAGGATTTTTATTTTAACTTAAAAATGTATGATAAATTATTTTTTTTTCATACACTGTTATTTTTCCAAGGAGCTCTTATGAAGATTAAAGCAGTTAGGACCATCAGGGATCTATGCTTAGGCGCGTTATTACTTTTTCTTCATGCTCAAGCAGTTGCACAAGGAACGCAAGAAAGACCCAAAGTCATCACTACCGTTTCACCCATTACTAATATCGTGCAGAATATTGGCGGAACGCACATTCAAGTCATAGGTATCGTTCCAGATGGCACTGACTCTCATACCTTTGAACCGCTACCTTCCGATGTCAAGACAATACAGGCGGCCGACTTGATTATTGCCAATGGTCTCGATTTGGAATTACCCACGATGAACTTGGCTAAAAAAGTAAAAAAACCGCAAACCGCCATTCTGCAATTGGGAAACAACGTACTGAACGAAGAAGATTGGCAGTATGATTTCAGTTTTCCGCGCGAGCTAGGACATCCCAATCCGCATTTATGGCTTAATATCGAATTGGTTATGGGTTACACGGACATCATCAGAGACCATCTGATTGCGCTAAATCCATCCAATAAAACGGCTTATCAAACCAATGCGGCAATCTATCGCGACAAATTACAAAAATTGGATCGGGCAATTTTTAAATGTGTTGAGACAATTCCGGAAAAAAACCGTAAACTGGTTACCTATCATGATTCTTTTGCCTACTTCGCGCCCCGTTACGGCATGACAGTCATCGCAGCCGTTCAGCCTTCCAATTTTTCCGAACCGGGCCCCCAGGAAGTCATTCATATCATCAAGCAAATCAAACATACCGGTGTGCCGGCAATCTTTGGCTCCGAAGTTTTTCCCAGCAAAGTAATGGAACAAATTGCTCGCGAGGCCAAAGTCAAATTTGTTGACCAGTTGTCCGACGACGAATTGCCGCCCCCCCCCAATAATTCTTTCATCGGTATGATGGCAAGCAATCTGACGATCATGACCGAATCGCTTGGCGGTGATGCAACATGTATGGCAGGTATTGATGCAAGCAATAACACCTTCTGATGCGCAATCACATGCGGCGATCAAATTAACCGGTGTTACGGCGGGTTATGGCAAACATATCGTTTTCCGCGATCTTTCATTGGAGATTGCTAGCGGCCAATTTATCGGCATTGTAGGGCCTACTGCCTGCGGTAAAACCACATTACTCAAAATCATTTTAGGGGTTCAGCCGGCGATCACGGGAACCGTGCGTTTACACAATCACTGCGTCGGTTCAGCTAAACCAGGCACGGTTGGTTACGTGCCGCAGCTCGGAAGCGTTGACTGGACCTTCCCGGTCACTGTTGAAGAAGTCATCATGATGGGATTGTATACCAACGGACGGTATTGGCCATGGCTCAGTAAAACGGAAAGAATAAGTATTCATGCAATGGCTGACCGGTTAGGCGTATACGACTGTTTGCATCAACATATCGTCAATATTTCGGGAGGGCAGCGGCAACGGACATTTCTAGCGCGCGCATTGATCAATCGTCCTAAATTGCTGATATTGGATGAACCCACCTCCGGAGTCGATATTAAGACCCAGCATGAAGTACTGCACTTACTCGGAGATATCAATCGTGAAGGCATAACCATTTTGTTGACTACACATGACCTCAACGCAGTGGCTTCCCATTTACCGTGGGTTATTTGCTTTAACCGCGGCATGATAGCTCAAGGCCGTCCCAGCGATATTTTCACCAATGAAATATTGACGCAAACCTATGGCGGAGACATTGTCATCGTTAAACACGAAGGCCATCTATTGATTGCCAACAGCACCCCGCTGAATTTTATGGATGATACCAAATAATGGAATTCCTTCTCGAACCGTTCGCGTATGATTTCTTCATGCGCGGCCTGCTGGCAGCAGCGATGGTTGGAACCTTATGCGGTGCCGTTGGAGTATACGTGGTTTTACGCGGCATGAGTTATGTCGGCCACGGTTTATCGCATGCTGCCATTGGCGGAGCGATTATAGGTATCACTTTTAACCTGGATTTCTATGCAGGCGCTCTGATCATGGGTCTGCTTGCTGCACTAGCCATCAATCAGATCACAAAAAACAGCCACATCAAACTGGATGCCGCCATTGGGATTGTCACCACGGCGATTTTTGCTTTGGGTGTTGCTATTGTCAGTAAGTTACGAAATTTCAAGCAAAACTTTGAAGCCGCATTATTTGGCAATATTCTAGGAATTACCGACCAGGACTTGATGATGATTGCAGGGGTAACTGTCATCACACTGATCACGATGTTTTTTTGCTATCGCACACTGCTGTTTTCCACATTCGATCACGAAGCCGCGCGCATTTTTGGCGTCAAAACAAATACGGTGGAATTTCTGTTTTCACTCTTACTGACACTATCGGTGATTGTTTCGCTCAATGTCGTCGGCGTTACCATGGTTGCCGCCACGCTGATAGCGCCGGCGATAACGGCAAGAATGTTGACGGATAGTTTCAGCCGCATGATCATGCTTGCGATCCTTTTCGGTTCAGTAACCGGGATTGTGGGCATGTATTTAAGTTACATTTTTAATGTTGCTTCAGGTACCACAATCGTATTATTCAGCACCTTAGTATTTAGTTTAACGCTCATGGCGCATTTACTGCGCCGGCAATAATCAAAACTTATCAAATCACCAGCCTCGTTTTTTACATAAACTGGCCGGTTTGCGCCGCCATTCGATTAATGCAAGTTATCCCGGCGCTACTTTTATTCTGATTCTTACAAGAATTTATCTAAAAAATTCAATAGTGATGTCGCTATAACCATTGAATCCCGACCTGCATCGCATTCGATAGCCAGCCCTGACAACCCAATTCGTGCTTAAAGGAGCGTCAAAGAAATGCCAGGACTAATTGTTGAACCGTCCAGAACTTATCAGAAACTACTCTCATCCGCGATCGAATCCGGTGGCATAGAGACAAAACACGTATCAACCGGTAGTGAAGCATTAACGTTGTTGCAACAGCAGCCTTTTGATCTTGTCGTCGTTGCCATGCATTTACAAGACATGGATGCCCTAAAATTTTCATCGCATCTTCGCACCGATTCCCGCACCCGGCAAATACCTGTCGTCATGGTGACTTCTAACGAAAACAAGCAATTGCTGGATGAAGCATTTTCTGCCGGTGTAACAGAAATATTCGCCAAGCATGAACTCGACAAAATTACCAGTTATGCCGCCCAATTTTGCAGAAAGAAAGGTTATAAATCCATGCCGGGGCATATCTTATACATCGAGGACAACTCTCCAATTGCCAATACGGCATCAATTACATTGAAAGATTGCGGCTACACCATCGATCATTATGCGACGGGTGATGAAGGCATCCAGGCCTTTAAGAACAATTCGTATGACTTGGTGCTTATCGGCATATTGCTAAAAGGCAAATTGAATGGTTATGGGACTGTCAAAGCAATCCGGCAGATCAACGATGAAAGAAAACAACATATCCCTTTATTGGTATTTTCAGTTGTTGACGATACCGCGCATAAAATCGAACTGTTGCGCCAAGGTGCCAGTGATTATGTCACCAAACCATTAATTCAGGAAGAATTATTGGCAAGAGTTAGTAATTTGATTGCTTGTAAAAAATTGCTGGATAAAGTGATCACTCAGCAAAGTTTGATACAAGAAATGATCGTAAAAGATTCCTTAACCGGTTTATATAATCAAAATTTCTTGATGGAAATCGCTCCTTCGAAACTGTGCGAAGCATCCCGGCATAATATTTCTTGCAGTCTCATCAGCCTGAAAGTGGATCAATTCAGAGCTATCCGTGAAAATTCCGGAAGTCTTGGCACAGATCAGATACTCAAAACGATTGCCTTGCTTCTGATAAATTCGGTCCGGCAAGAGGATATCGCAATTCGTCACGAAGAGGAATTTGTGCTGCTGTTATGGCACTGCAGCATTTCCAATGCACTGATCACAGCAGAACGAATCCGCCGGTCCATAGAAACTTCGCATTGGGTTGATTCGAATATTACCGTTAGTGCCGGCGTGACTGCTATCAACCAGTATACAACCGAACATTTCTCGCAATTGCTCAATATCGTCAGAGACACTGCTCACCAAGCCCAATCAAATGGTGGCAATCAAGTCGTTGTGCGTTATTAGAAAATTCCGGTCTTTTGATTGTCAAGCCGGAAAAAACACAATCACAAACTTTTCACTGAACTTTGACTAACTTTACAGCTTTACGTATAGTCAATTCAGAAAATTATCTTCCCCGGATCAAAAGATTCATAAGATTTAATCTTTATTAAGAAAAAAATAATACATAACGGGCCAACGTTAGCATTAAAACAATGCGCCGGTTATTCTGGGATAAGATTCTGGCCATTTGCAACATCAAATTACCGCTCACACATATCAAACTTACCCGATAAAACCATTATTAAGGGAAATTAATCTGTTTAATACTCAATTGCGCTAGTATCAGCTATTCTGATAATCAAAAGACCGATAGAGAGGAAATGAATGAATACCGCAGAGGATACTCTTTGGTATAAAGACGCCATAATTTATCAATTGCATGTACGTGCATACAGCGATAGCAACGGTGACGGCATCGGCGACTTTCCAGGTCTCGTCACCAAACTGGATTATTTAAAAGATCTCGGCATCAACACACTCTGGTTATTACCATTTTATCCCTCACCATTACGCGATGACGGCTATGATATTTCAAACTACCGGGATATTCACAGCACGTATGGCACACTGGCCGATTTCCGTATCTTTTTGAAAGAAGCGCACAAACGCAATCTAAAAGTAATTACCGAACTGGTCATTAACCATACTTCTGATCAGCACCCTTGGTTCCAAGCTGCGCGTACAGCGCCGATTGGCTCTGTAAAGCGTAATTATTATGTCTGGAGCAACACGATCAAACGTTATGAAGATACGCGCATCATTTTTACCGATACCGAGAAATCAAACTGGGCCTGGGATGAAACAGCGCATGCATATTATTGGCACCGCTTTTTTTCACATCAGCCGGACCTGAATTTCGCTAATCCGCATGTAGTCAAAGCTATTCTGCGGGCCATGCGTTTCTGGTTTGACATGGGCGTGAATGGCATGCGCTTGGACGCCATTCCCTATTTGTGCGAACGTGATGGAACCAGCAACGAAAATCTTCCTGAAACCCATGCCATCATTAAACATTTACGCGCCAGTCTGGATCAATGTTACAACAATCGCATTTTCCTTGCAGAAGCCAATCAATGGCCGGAGGATGTCCGCGAGTATTTTGGCGATGGCGACGAATGTCATATGGCTTTTCACTTTCCGCTGATGCCGCGGATTTTTATGGCGGTCGCGCAAGAAGACCGTCATCCTATTATCGAAATTCTGGCGCAAACTCCCGAGATTCCGGAAAATTCTCAATGGGCCTTATTCTTACGTAATCACGATGAATTGACTCTGGAAATGGTCACCGACCGGGAACGCGATTATATGTATCATACGTATGCGTCTGACCCGCAGGCCCGGCTTAATTTGGGCATCCGGCGCCGCCTGGCGCCACTGATGGAAGGCAGCCGCGCCAAAATCGAGCTGATGAATAGTTTGCTGCTGTCGATGCCCGGCTCCCCCATCATTTATTATGGTGATGAAATCGGTATGGGTGACAATATTTATCTAGGCGACCGCAACGGTGTCCGTACCCCGATGCAATGGAGCCCCGACCGCAACGCAGGTTTTTCCAAAGCCGACCCGCAGCGCTTGTATCTGCCGCCCATCATGGACCCGCTTTATGGTTACGAAGCCGTCAATGTGGAAGCGCAAAACCGGAATGCGAGTTCATTGCTCAATTGGATGCGGCGTTTGATCATCACCCGCAAGAAACACCAAGCTTTTGGCCGCGGCAGCGTCAAATTCTTACATCCGGGCAATCGTAAGATCCTTGCCTACATACGCGAATATCAGAATGAACGCATCCTGTGCGTTGCCAATCTGGCAAATAGCGCTCAACCCGTCGAATTGGATCTGTCCGCTTATAAAGGCTGTGTTCCGGTTGAATTGCTAGGCCGCACGGTGTTTCCTGCAATCGGTGAATTGCCCTACTTACTGAGTTTACAGGGCTACAGCTTTTTCTGGTTTCAGTTAGCCACCGATGCCGAAGCGCCGGTTTGGCATGTCGACAAACTACCTCGGGAGATGTTGCCTGTTCTGATTCTGCCGGAAGGATTGCTCAGTGCATTAATGGCCAAGCCTGCCGGACAGATAAGTGATGTGTTAACCCACAAGACTCGCATGCAACTTGAAACGGAAATATTGCCGCCATTTCTTGTTGCGCAGCGTTGGTATGCGGGCACCGAACATCGTTTGACTCAATTGGAATTGGTTTTAAATGATACCTGGAAAACCAGCGAAGGTAAGGGATGGTTACCGTTACTGATCAAACTTCAATTTGATTGCGGCACAACGCAAACTTATTTTTTACCATTGGGCTTATTTCTAGGAGAAGCCGCAGAACAGCACTACCATGACTTATCGCCCTGGATACTCGCCAAAGCCAGACAACATGCCCGTGAAGGCATACTTTATGATGCGCTAGGTGAAGATGCATTCTGCCACTTTCTACTGCAAGCCATCCAAGCACGCGTGCGTCTGCCCTTTGCTTCGGGTGAAATGGTGTTTTCCAGCACGGCTGCATTTCCAGAATTACCCCAAAACATCACTGTAAGCCGCCCGGCAATAAGGCAAAGCAATACTGCCATCGTTTATGGCGAACATCTGATTCTCAAAGTGTATCGCTGCGTACAGGAAGGTATTAATCCTGAGCTGGAAATGGGCCGGTTTTTGACTGAAATTTCACCATGTCATTACGTGGCGTCACTTGCTGGAAGCCTGGAATATCACACCGCCACTTCCATTACAGCCGTTGCGGCGCTTCACCGGTATGTCCCCAATCAAGGAACCGCCTGGAACTATACACAAGACTATCTGGATCGTTACTTCATGCAATGTATCACCGAGCCGGATCATACGCGTAATCCGGAAATCCATGCAGCATACGGGCTGCAGATGGAAATGCTGGGGCGGTGCACAGCCGATTTACATCGCGCACTAGCTAAAATAACAGGTAATCCGGCATTCGATCCTGAAATTATGATGGCAAGTGAAATGTCAGATCAAAGCGCGCAATTGCGAACCAATCTGATCAGAACTTTCAATTACTTGGAACAAGAATCAATGCATCTGTCCGAACGGTTCCAAAATCTGTGCAAATGCCTGCTCAACTTGCGCCAACGTACTCTGGATTACATTGAGAATTCACAATCCATTGAAATTCCCAAACTTAAAATCCGGCTGCATGGCAATTATCATCTTGATCAAATATTGATGACACAAAACAATTTCATTATTACAGATTTTGAAGGTAATCCGGGCCGGCCATTGGAAATTCGCCGCGCCAAGCAATCGCCGCTAAAGGATATCGCGAATATGTGCTACTCGTTCAATATGGCCGCGGCATTGACACTTAACCGGCATCTTGCAGAGAATCTTACACAGCGTGAGTTATTGCTAAATGCCGCCAGTCATTGGAAAAATACTGCTATCAGCGCTTTTCTATCCGGCTATTCGATAGCCATAAATGAAACCGGTTTGTGTCCAGATAACCCGGTGCAACTGCAACAATTACTCATACCATTCTTACTCGAGAAAATGCTGGAGGAACTGGAAACAGCGCTTCATAGCCGCTCCGCATTACTGGAAAGCACAATGGGGATATTACTTAGCACACTTGAACAAATAAACCTATCCGCACAAATTAATTCCGATATCTGATTCGATTCAACGGCCTATCGAAAACCGGATATTTTACTTACGGCTAACCAGCCACCCGTATAGGTGAAAATTATTGGCTCAGTTTCAATCGAAAAGTAACTATGATTTTCAAAACAGGGCGGACCCGAATAACAAACAGTGATAGCGATAGTGATAAGGAACAATATGAAACGGCAATACCGCATGCCTTTCGGCGCCGAAGTGACGTCAGACCATAAGGTGCATTTCCGCCTATGGGCGCCAGCCGCCCGGCAAGTCATGTTGTTCGTTGACGATCAGCCGCCTGTATCCATGCTCAAACTGGATAATGGCTGGTATGAGTGGAAGAGCATCGATGCGCTTACAGACAGCCGGTACCGCTATCAAATAGACGGCGGACTGTTTGTGCCCGACCCGGCATCACGCTATAACCCTGAAGATGTGCATGCAGCCAGCCAGATTATCGACCCTGCGGCATTCGATTGGCAAGATCACGCCTGGCGCGGACGTCCATGGGAAGAGGCTGTGATCTACGAGCTGCATACCGGCACTTTCACACCCGAGGGAAACTTTGCCGCCATTGAACAAAAGCTCGATTATCTGGCCGATCTTGGGGTGACGGCGATTGAGCTCATGCCCGTAGCCGATTTCCCCGGCCGATGCAATTGGGGCTATGACGGTACCTTGCTATTTGCACCCGACAGCATTTACGGCACACCGCAAGACCTCAAACATCTCATACAAAGCGCGCACCAGCGTAACCTAATGGTATTGCTCGATGTTGTTTACAACCATTTCGGCCCGGAAGGTAATTATCTGCATTGCTATGCGCCACAATTCTTCACCGGCCGGCATCACACACCCTGGGGCGCGGCAATCAACTTCAATAACGCAGCTTCGCGGACAGTGCGCGATTTTTATATCCATAATGCATGCTACTGGCTGGAAGAATATCATTTCGATGGTCTACGGCTGGATGCTGTGCACGCAATCCATGACACCAGTCAGCCCAATATTCTTGAAGAATTGTCGCAGGCAGTGCATGAGACACTCGGCTCGCAACGCCATATTCACCTGATTCTGGAAAACGATCACAATAGCGCTCGTTATCTAACGCGCGAACGTAGCGGAAAAATTGTTTACTACAATGCGCAATGGAATGACGATGCCCATCACGCCTTTCACACACTACTGACCGGAGAGCGCGACGGTTATTACGCTGATTACGCAAACCAGCCGATCTATCAGCTTGGGCGCTGCCTGACTGAAGGCTTTGCTTATCAGGGTGAAATTTCCGGCTACCGCAATGACCAGCCTCGCGGCGAACCGAGTGCACATTTACCCCTTTCAGCATTCATCAATTTCTTGCAAAATCATGATCAAATTGGCAATCGCGCATTTGGCGAACGTCTGACAACCTTAACCGAACCGGCAGCGCTGCGTGCCGCGGTAATCTTATTATTATTATCGCCGTCCGTACCAATGCTATTCATGGGGGAAGAATGGGGCGCACGCGAACCATTTCCTTTCTTTTGCGGATTTGGCGGAGATCTTGCGCAAGCCGTCACGGCAGGGCGGCGCAAAGAGTTCGCCCGCTTTGAACGTTTTCGCGATCCGGCTGCGCGCGATGCCATTCCGGATCCTTGCGCATCATCTACTTTCACAATAGCAAAACTAAATTGGCAAACCCGGACAGAATCACCACACCGCGAATGGCTGGAACTTTATCGTGAATTACTGGCGGTTCGGCAACGCATGATCGTCCCGCGTTTATTCGATGCGCGCAACGGCCACTTTGAAATACTATCAGAGCAGGCATTGCATGCCGGTTGGCTGTCAGGTGATACCGCGCAATTATCGGTTTACGCCAATTTAGGCGCAACTCCTGCCAACCTGGCCAATTTGCCATTGGGGAATATATTCTTCAGCAGCGAAGCAAAGCTCGATCAGCATTTGAACGCTGGCGTTCTCCCGGCATTCGCCGTAGCGTGGTACCTAAAGGAAAAGCATGAATCAGTCTGAACATGAGAAATTACTCGCGCACTTAAGCAAGCTTGCAGGCATCCTGCCGGAATACATTGATAACTGGCAGCAGCAGCGCATTACTGCGCCATCGACTCAGCGCCTGTTACTTACTGCAATGGGACTGGATGTATCTTCGCCGGAAAAAATCATAGCAGCCATCGAGGAGCACGAATTGCGGCCTTGGCAGCACATACTCGAGCCGGTGACAGTTGTCAGGCAGTACGCATCCTGGGTGCGCGTGGTCATAAAAAACATGAATGCAAACGATGACTGGAAGTGGCGTCTGGAGCTTGAAACAGGTGAACAGATACAAAATCAATTCCACCCCGAAGCATTGCAAAAAATCAAAACCAAGGAAGTTAAGCATGTCAGTTATACCGCGTGGCGGCTGACGTTACCGCAAGACCTGATAACAGGTTACCACCGCCTGACATTATTTCATGCAGATCAGCCCTGCGCGGAACAAGTACTCATCGTTTGTCCCGCTACATGTTATCAGCCTGAAGCAGTGGCCGGTTCCGGGCGAGTTTGGGGACCATCTATGCAATTATATGCCGTACGGTCGGAGCGAAATTGGGGAATGGGCGACTTCACCGATTTGCAGCTACTGTTGGAGCAATGGGCGGCGCAAGGTGCCGATATCATCGGCCTTAATCCGCTCCACGCCCTGTTTCCCCATAACCCGGATCATGCAAGTCCTTACAGTCCTTCTAGCCGGTTATTTCTGAATATTCTTTATCTCGATGTTGAAGCGATTGCCGACTTTCACGAATGTGATGCAGCACGCGCCATATTAAGAACACCCGAGTTTCAGATGCGTTTGGAAGGATTGCGCATCACCGATATGGTCGATTATGCCGGTGTTGCGGCACTTAAGCTGCCCATGCTGGAAATGCTATTCCAGCATTTCCAGGAACAACATATTGCTTTGGATAGCGAACGCGCTACGGCATTTCGCGCCTTCCAGGCTAACGAGGGAAGCCTTCTTTATCATCACGCTTTATTCGAAGCATTGCAAGAATTCTTCCATAAACAAGATCCTGCGATATGGGGTTGGCCTCTATGGCCGGAACCCTACCGTCAGCCGGAATCGGCTGAAGTCCATGAATTTGAAATGCAGCATCGTGACCGCATTGAATTTTTCACATACTTGCAATGGCAAGCTGAGTTACAACTGGCTGCAGCGGGATGGCGATCGCTGGAATTGGGGCTGGGCGTAGGTCTCTATTTGGATCTCGCAGTCTCCGTGGATGGCGGAGGTGCGGAGGCCTGGGCTAATCAAGTGCTGTATGCCATTGGGGCGGGAATAGGCGCGCCGCCTGAACTTACCAATCAACTAGGCCAGGATTGGGGACTACCCCCATTCGTGCCGGAGCGTTTGCGCGAAGCGGCCTATGCGCCTTATATTGCGACACTGCGGCACAACATGCGCTATGCAGGCGCATTACGCCTCGATCACGTAATGGGATTGATGCGTCAATACTGGGTACCCGTTGGCTTGCCGCCAACGGAAGGCGCTTATGTGTGCTACCCGTTTGAAGACCTGCTCAGTATCCTGGCGCTGGAAAGCCAGCGCAATCGTTGCCTGATCGTCGGCGAAGATCTGGGAACCGTACCCGCCAAAGTACAAACTGCCTTACCGCCATTAAATATTCTTTCGTACCGCTTACTGATATTGGAGAAAGAAACAAGCGGCAATTTCATTGCAGCGCAAAACTATCCTGAACAAGCGCTTGCTGCTGTCACCACACACGACCTACCCACTCTATCCGGCTATTGGGAAGGACGGGATATTGTGCAACGCACGGAATTGCAATTATTCAGCTCAGATCAAGCGCGCCGCAGTCAGGTTGTTATTCGCGCCCAAGAGCGCGCCTATCTTCTGTTGCTGCTGGAACTGGCCGGACTGCTGCCGCAAGGCGTGACGGTCAATCCCGTCTCATTGCCTATTGCCACACCAGAATTTATTTTGGCCGTCTATACCTATTTAGCCCGCAGCCCCGCCAAGGTATTGATGGTGCAAATGGAAGATTTGCTTGAAGTACGCGAACAGATCAACATTCCTTCCACCACCACACAACATCCGAATTGGCGCCGCAAGCTCCCGCTGTGCCTCGAAGCTTGCACAACTGACCGCAGATTGCTCGCATTGGCTGCCGCCATGCGGCAAGAGCGTCCCCGGATCCATGTCACACCAAAACGCAGCCGGCGTTTGCAAATTCCGCTCGCCACTTACCGCTTGCAGCTCAATCGTAATTTTACATTTGCACAAGCAACGCAACTGGTTCCCTATTTGGCCCAACTGGGTGTCAGTCATGTGTATTGCTCGCCCTACCTCAAAGCGCGTCCTGGCAGCAATCACGGTTATGACATCGTGGATCACAATACATTGAACCCGGAAATTGGAACCCAAGAAGAATTTGAGGCTTTCTGCAAAGCACTGCGTGCACATGGCATGGGGCAAATCCTGGATTTGGTTCCCAACCATATGGGGATAATGGGTGCAGACAATCAGTGGTGGCTGGATGTGCTCGAAAATGGCTCCGCTTCAGCTTATGCCTCTTTTTTCGACATTGATTGGCACCCTCTCAAAAAAGAATTATGCGGCAAAGTGTTATTACCCATTCTTGGAGAATCGTATGGCAACACGCTAGAGGACGGTGAATTAAAACTCAGCTTTGACAGTGACTGCAACAGTTTTAATGTTTGGTACCATCAGCATCGCCTGCCCATTGCTCCACGCGAATATCCCCGCTTACTTCGGCATCGCCTATCGTTATTGGAAACACAGATGCGGCCCGATGATCCCAATCTGCAAGAACTTGCAAGTTTGATTACTGCTTTTGATAATTTGCCGCCGCAGCAAGCCACATCACCGGATAAAATCCTGGAACGGCGCCGGGATCAGGAATTGTTCAAAAAACGCCTAGCAGCGTTGATGGAAATTTCAATTCCGATCAAACAAATGCTAACCGACACTCTCAACGATTATAACGGCGTTGTTGGCGCCCCGGAATCTTTTAATCTGTTGCACGAATTGCTTGAAGCCCAGTCATGGCGTATCGCTAACTGGCATGTCGCATCGGATGAAATCAATTACCGCCGCTTCTTCGATATCAATGACCTGGCTGCATTGCGCATGGAAGACTGCCACGTTTTTGAAACAACGCATCAGTTAGTACTTGAGTTGGTTGCCGAGGGCAAAGTCGACGGTTTGCGTATCGACCATCCCGACGGTTTATTTGATCCTCCCCAGTATTTCCAGCGGCTGCAAGATCGTGTTGCGATGCGGTCATCACCAGTAGATGGGGAGAAATCCGTTTATATCGTGGCTGAAAAAATTCTCGCCAGCCATGAATCGTTGCGCGAAGACTGGACTATTCACGGCACCACCGGCTATGATTTCTGCAACTTGGTCAATGGATTGTTTGTAAACTCCCGCGCCAGAACCACTTTGGAACGAACTTACCGTTCGTTTACCCATACGCGGCCGGATTTCGAAGAACTTGTCCATCACAGCAAACACCAAATCATGAAACATGCAATGTCCAGCGAATTGAACGTATTGGCAGGACAACTGAGCCGTATCTGCGAGTTGCGGCCGCACACGCGCGATTTCACCACCAACAATCTGCGTCATGCTCTCGCAGAAGTAATCGCTTGCCTTCCTGTTTACCGTACTTATGTGCGCGCCAATCAAGTGACGGCGCTCGACCGCCGCTATGTTGAGTGGGCGGTGGCACGCGCCAAGAAGCTAACCCAGATAATGGATACCAGTATTTTCGATTTTCTTGGATCGGTATTATTGCTTGATGCCGTGACTGACAAAGACCCGCTTTATGCCAACGCTATCACTACTTTTGCCATGAAGTTTCAGCAATTTTCCAGCCCAGTCATGGCCAAAGGTTATGAAGATACCGCATTTTACCGCTATCACCGCCTGATTTCCCTAAATGAAGTAGGTGGAAATCCCCGTATCTTTGGCATTTCTATCAACGCCTTCCATGCCGAAAACGCTAAGCGGCTGGAATATTGGCCGCATGCTATGCTCAACACCTCCACTCACGATAGTAAGCGCAGTGAAGATGTGCGCGCACGCATCAATGTGTTATCTGAAATTTCCAGCCATTGGCATAAGCGGGTGCTACGCTGGCAACTACTTAATAAATCTAAAAAAATATTTATCAATGATGAAGAAATCCCAAGCGCCAATGACGAATACTTGATTTATCAAACTTTAGTTGGCGTATGGCCACCCGGAGAACTAACCGAGACCAAGCATCAAAGCCTATGTGAACGCCTGGAGCACTACATGCTGAAGGCAGTTCGTGAAGCAAAACAACACACCAGTTGGATCAATACCAATGCTTCTTACGAAGATGGTTTGCTAGTTTTTATCAGGAAATTGCTTAATATTTCCGAGAAAAATGCCTTTCTCTCCGATTTTCAGTTATTTCATCAAACAATTGCGCTTTGCGGCATGTTGAATTCTCTCTCGCAACTCCTGCTTAAGTTGACTGTACCCGGTGTTCCCGATATCTATCAAGGTAATGAACTATGGAATTTTAGCCTTGTTGATCCGGATAACCGTCAGCCCGTGAATTACGCCCAATGCCAGCAATTATTTAAGGAATTGACGGTGCATGTCAGTGTGCCGAAAAACCTATTGGCACAACAAGTCAAATTATTGTTAACTGACATGACTGACAGCCGTGCCAAGTTGTACTTGACATGGCAACTTCTGCAAAGCCGCAGGCGCTGGCCGGATGTTTTTCTGCATGGAACATACTTACCGCTTACGGTGACAGGGCCATACAAAGAACATATTTGCGCATTTGCACGCCAAACAGATGACGTTACATTGGTAATCGCCGCACCACGCTGGTTCAACCGGCTTATGCCTATAATGGCCGATGAACTTCAGCACGAATTGCCAGTGGGCGAAACCGCATGGGGAAATACGACCATGATCAGAATTCCTAGTCTTATAAAAGGAAAACAAGGTATCAATGTCCTAACAGGAGAGATTGTGTCAGTCATGCAGACCGGCAACATATCTCAATTATCGGCCGCGACCTTGCTGACTTCATTCCCGGTTGCACTGCTGCAATTCTGATTTCTCCAAACAAAATTCTTCAGCAGCACTGACTTGCCGCCGCGCTCAAATTGACGGTTACTCAGGAATTACCTAGCACACATAACAAAGAAACCGCGAGATAGCGGTTGAATTAATAATTCTTATCAGTTAGATCCAGATTCGGAATCTCAGTAGAATCGTAAAACTACGCCATGACCGATTTTAACAATTTACCCATTTCGGCCGGATTGCGTGTAACCTTTATGCCGCAAGACTCCATAACTTCCAGCTTCTCTTGTGCGGTTCCCTTACCCCCGGAAATGATGGCTCCCGCATGCCCCATGCGCTTGCCGGGTGGCGCGGTCACACCGGCAATAAAACCGACCACCGGTTTAGTCATATGATCTTTGATCCAGCGCGCGCAATCTTCTTCGTCGCTTCCGCCAATCTCGCCCACCATCAACACAGCGTCGGTTTCATCATCATCATTGAATAATCGCATGACATCAAGGTGCTTCAAGCCATTGACTGGATCACCGCCGATACCGATGCAGGTGGATTGCCCCAATCCAAGCTCCATCAACTGCGCCACCGCTTCATAGGTCAAGGTGCCTGAACGTGAAACCACGCCGATTCGGCCTTTTTTATGAATATAACCGGGCATAATACCGATTTTGATTTCATCCGGCGTGATAATGCCCGGGCAATTTGGGCCAATCAACCGGGTTTTTTTATTTTGCATTTTGTAACGAGTTCGGATCATATCCCGCACCGGAATCCCTTCAGTAATGCAAATCACCAAATCCAATTCGGCTTCCACGGCTTCATCTATGGCAGCTGCGGCAAAAGGAGGCGGCACATAAATAACCGATACGTTAGCGCCGGTTTGCTGCTTAGCTTCCTTTACTGTTGCGTAGACAGGAATACCTTCAAAATCCTCGCCAGGTTTACGTGGATTCACGCCCGCAACAAAACAAGCCCTGCCATTGGCATATTCACGGCACATACGGGTATGAAACTGCCCGGTTTTCCCGGTAATTCCTTGGGTAATGACGCGACTGTCGCGATTAATCAGGATGGACATACAAACACTCCTTTTATGATTCAGCCTTAGCTTGTTCAAGCGGGTTGAGTTTTGGCCGCATTGACTGCTTTTTGCGCGGCATCGGCCATATTGTCTGCCGGAATGATCGTCAAGCCGGAATCCGCCAGAATCTTTTTGCCTAACTCAACATTAGTGCCCTCCAAGCGAACTACCAGCGGAACCGTAAGTTGAATATCGCGCGCTGCAGCCACCACGCCTTGTGCGATGACATCGCATTTCATAATACCGCCGAAAATGTTGACCAGAATTGCTTGCAATTTTGGATTTCGTAACATCAACTTAAAAGCTTCGGTTACTTTTTCCGCACTTGCCCCCCCACCTACATCAAGGAAATTGGCAGGATTGCCGCCGTATAACTTAATAATATCCATCGTTGCCATCGCCAATCCTGCACCGTTTACCAAACATCCGATATTACCGTCCAGCGGAATGTACGATAATTCATGCTTCGACGCTTCGATCTCGACTGGATCTTCCTCATCCAAATCGCGTAATGCAACAATTTCAGGGTGACGGAACAATGCATTGTCATCGAAATTCATTTTGGCGTCGAGCGCCATCACAAGATCGCCGGTAACAAGGCCTAACGGATTGATTTCAAGTAAAGACGCATCAGTTTCGTCAAATGCCCGATATAATCCTTGAAGCAACGTTACCGCTTGCGGTAAACACGATGCAGGAATGCCGATTTTTTGCGCGATGTCTTCGGCCTGCTGTTGGCTTAAACCCGTGAATGGTTCGATAAATACTTTATGAATTTTCTCAGGTGTTTCAGCCGCTACTTTTTCGATATCCATACCGCCTTCTGAGCTAGCCATTAAGCATACGCGCTGACGGCCGCGATCCACCACCATACCCACATAATATTCTTTCTCGATTTGCACGCCTTGTTCAATGAAAATGCGGTGTACGATTTGCCCTTCCGGGCCAGTTTGGTGGGTAATCAATCGCATATTGAGAATTTCACTTGCTCGTTGCCGCAACTCATCGAGTGTTCGAGCCAGCTTCACACCGCCGCCCTTGCCACGCCCACCTGCATAAATCTGCGCTTTCACTACCCAAGCATCGCCGCCCAATTGCTTTGCAGCGTCCGCCGCTTCATCGGCATTGAAGCAGGCAATGCCTTTAGGTGTGATCACTCCATATTTTTGCAGAATTTCTTTGGCTTGATATTCATGAATTTTCATGCCTGCATCTCCATCGCTATGACTTCCATTTTTTATATACTGCCAGTATAGCTCAATCATCGACGATGATTGAGGTTGATTATTGTTACCAATGAACTCCACATTTACTGCTTTGTCCATCATCACGATCTTACAAAACCATGCATCTGCACAGTGTAACGGTAGCCTGCTGAAGCACTGCTACAGGTTTTTCAGCTCCGGAAAAATGACAGCCGGCACCAGGCGTATGTAAAACAACTCACCAATCAATTCCACCAATGTTTGGGTCACAATGACAGCGGCTGCCAAAATCCAGGTATCCGGTAAAGCTAGCGCAAGTGGTAGTACTACCAATGAATTACGCGTCCCTGCACTAAAAGCCAGCGCTCTGCCCGCCTCTGTATCGAGATGAAACATATGAGCAGCCACTCGTGCGATTAGCGGCATAATGACCATGAAAATAACATAGACTGGCACAATCCGGCTTACCAATGGGAAGAATTCTTCGACTCTACCTATTTGTGACACAACAACAAGAAACAAAGTTATCGCCATGAATGGCACTGGCAGCCAGGCAGTTGCCACAAGCCAGCGTGTGACGCCAGCACTGCGTTTCGCCCAAAATTCGGTGACTACGGCAAGTCCTAACGGCAAAACGATCAGTATAAAAAAAGCCTGTAAAAACGGTCCCGCAGTTATGATCTGCGCTGCCTGTCCACCCATGAAGAACCACAGATATACGGGCAAAAGCAGCATTTGAACAAACAGCAGCAGAGGTGTGGCTGCCAGAATAAGCCGCGCATCACCGCGGCCAAGATGAGTAAATACAATGACATAATCAATGCACGGTGTGAGCAGCACCAGGTATACACCCAGTAAAAGCGGCGGGTGAGAAGGCAGAAAATGTGTCAATACCCAAACAAAAGCGGGAACAGCAAGAAAATTAACTGTGAGCAGCGCCATGGTAAATCTTCGATTGGCGAATGCTGCGCGTAGATGAAGAAGCGGAATTTGGGCAAACATTCCATAAAGCAGCACTGCAATGATAGGAGAGATAAGCCATTCCAGTGTTGCACCAAAGTCAGGCTGCCATAGTCCAAGACCTGCTCCTAAAGCCAAGGCCGCAGCATAAACCCAGATCTGCAATTTTTCTAACAGTTCTCTTGGCATGCCGCCTCCTTGGACTGCCTCGTATAAGAAAATAGTCCGGAAATCATATTGCTAACACTTGCACAAACAGTAGCATGTAAAACTTTGCACTATCGCGCTGAAAAAGGCTACTCGCCATTTTGGGCTTGTTTTCCTGCAAAAAAATGGCACGGTTAATCGAAGCTTGGGATTGAGACCATGCAGAGATTAAATAAAAGTTTTGTGTTATACCGCCATACTGAAAATTTTCGGCTGATCCTTTTTCAAGTTTGAACACTTAATGAACTTTGCCTAATCATCAGGTATTATTAACTCTGCTAGTCTAGGACTCAATAATTGATATATATGGATACCAACGAAACCACCCCGGCACCGGTGCTTGAAATCAACACTTCGCGTCAAATGTTGGCATGGCTGGCTGAGCAAAATCTCTCCATTGCATTAACCACATATCAAATTGGCAAATTATATTTCATTGGCCTGAAACCTGATAAAACACTTTCAGTATTCGAGCGTAGTTTCAATCGTTGCATGGGTTTATGCGCCACGACCAATGGCCTGTACATGAGCAGTTTGTATCAAATTTGGCGGTTTGAAAACATATTTGAACCCGGGCAGCAACAAGACGGTTATGATCGGCTGTATGTGCCACAAATCGGTTATACCACAGGTGATCTGGATATCCACGACATGGCTGTGGATCACAGTGGCCGATTGGTGTTCGTGAATACTTTATTTAGCTGCTTAGCTACGCTGAGTGAAACGCACAGCTTCAAACCGCTGTGGCACCCCCCTTTTATTAGCAAACTCGCAGCAGAAGATCGCTGCCACCTCAATGGATTGGCAATGAGGCAAGGTCAACCGGCCTATATGACGGCAGTTAGTCAATCCGATGTAGCGGATGGTTGGCGCGAGCATCGTACAGAGGGTGGTATTGTCATTGATGTTAGCAACAACGAAATTGTATGTACCGGACTATCTATGCCACATTCTCCGCGTTGGCACAATGATCGATTATGGTTGCTCAATTCCGGAACAGGTGATTTTGGTTATGTCGATCTTAATACAGGTCGTTTTGAACCAATATGCTTTTGCCCAGGTTATATGCGCGGTTTAAGCTTTCATGGACATTTTGCTTTGGTAGGCTTGTCCAAACCACGCCACAATAAAACTTTTAGCGGGTTGCCTTTGGATAGCAACCTTAAATCGCGCAATGCCGAGGCTCGATGCGGAATACAAATCATCGATTTACGCAATGGAGATATTGTGCATTGGCTTCGCATGGAAGGCATCGTTGAAGAGCTCTATGACGTTGTTGCTCTGCCAGATATACGCCGGCCGATGGCGCTCGGATTCAAGACTGATGAAATTCGGCGGGTATTAAGCATCGAAGCCTAGTATTGACCACTTATATTCGAACGAAAAATTTATCCTGACTATACACGTGTAATCAGCAATTTTTTCGGCTTTGATTTCATCGATCATAAGTATACATTAATGTTTTCTTGCGAAAACCGGAAAACGAATGACTACTCCCTTTGTCTCCAGCAGTGTTACAGCCGCTCAAACCGCCAATCACATTACCATTGACGCACTATTAGGCGATTGGCGTTGGACCAACCCAGCCATTTCCTATAGTTTTCCTACCAGCAATAGTCCTCTTCTTTGGTCGACATTGCTTGGATCCGGTTATGGACCGCAGTCCGGTGATGGTGAACCTTGGCATAGCGCAGCCAAGTCGCTCACAGCTAACGACCAAATCAATTTTGAATTGGCACTGCAAAAATGGGCTAATGTTGCAAGCATCAGTTTTACAAAGCTTAATGAAGCCACTAATGAGGTAGGCGATATTCGAGCAGCGTATAGCGAAGATCCTGATGAATTCATATTAGCTTGGACTTATCTACCGGGCTTTAGTGTCCGGGCAGGTGATATCTGGATTAACACCTTAGGTCTTCTCAATTTCCAAGATTGGAACCCTGGCACAATTTCCTTTGAATCTATTTTGCATGAAATTGGCCACACATTGGGACTCAAACACCCCTTTTTTGATTCGGACTATCCCTTTGCAGCAACGCTCCCAGCGGATCTGGATAACACTTTGCATACTATCATGAGCTATACCTATGCGAATTTACAAGGTGAACAGGGTAATGAGTTCTCCTTCCATCCGACTTCACCGATGGTGCTGGATATCGCTGCCGTTCAATATCTGTACGGTGCCAACGGCAATTTTCATGCCGCTAATGATAACTATATCTATAATGATGAAAACATTTATCATGAAACTATTTGGGATGCGGGTGGAACTGACACCTTTCACTATTCGGGCGCCATTCCAGCCAGTATTGATTTAAATGCTTCGAATGGATCTTATATTGGCAAGCCGGTATATGTTCAATCCAATGGCGTCAATCTCGGTTTACCCATCCCCAATGTATGGATTGCCGCTGGCGTTACGATAGAAAACGCCACTGCTGGCCAAAGTAACGACATACTTATCGGCAACGCCTCCGGCAACACGCTCGACGGCGGTTTAGGCATTGACACGGCAGTGGTGAGATCCCAACGCAGTCAATTCACGCTTGGAAAAATATCCACTGGGTATACCATCGCCGAAAATACTAATTCTAACAACCGCGATACACTGATTGCAGTCGAGCGCTTGAAATTTGAAGATATTGGAATTGCTGTGGATTTTGACGCGCATGCCGGTGAAGTTGCTAAATTACTTGGCGCCGTATTTGGCCGTGGCGCTGTCGCAAACCGGGAATATGCCGGCATTGGTTTAGCAAAGGCCGATAACGGACTTGATTATGAACAATTGGGGGAATTCGCCATCGCTGCAACAGGCTTAGAAACTTACGATGAGATTGTAACTCTGTTATGGCGCAATCTATTCGGTGCTTCACCAACAAGAACGGAAAAATCCCCTTACCTAAAAATGCTCGACAGCGGCCAGATTTCAATTGGCGCCTTAGCCGTTGCTGCTGCAGACAGCGAATTTAATGCTGACAACATTGATTTGATTGGATTGCTGCAAACCGGGCTGGAATACATCTAGCGTTATGCCAGCACAATTTTTAGGCACTCCCCCCAGTTTTATATAAAAGAAAAAGTGTGCTAGATACCCTTGCATAACTGGCTTTTTGGATAGTTTTGTATTTTTAAGTAACTGATTTTATTAGCAACATATACACAAAAAACTCCAGATACCTAGTTATGCAGGGGTCTCTACTATATGATTGGGCTTCACAGTCAGTCAGATGCAATCGCAAGCTGTGCCCTTATATTAAGCAATTCGGCGTCACTTGGAAGCACCGACTCGGCCCTCTCTAGATAAAGTTTGGCATCGTTGATCCTGCCTTCAATCATCGCTTTGTTTATGAATTGAATATAGCGATTAACTATTTTTTGCAAACCGGCAAGCGCTTCGGCATTAGCCGGCTCTGCATCAAGTACTGCGCGATAGTATTTATACGCATTATCTTTCGCTGGCGTAGTGAGCCGTTCTGCTTGCATTGCTCTTGCTGCGGCAGCCAGATATTTTTTGCGTACATCCGCAGCAATTGTTATTTCCTGAGTACTCACCGATTGATACTGGGACAATGGCTGCTCAATCATTGCCGGTTGCTGGCCTATTTCCGATTTTGCTGCATCCGTCAACGTATGCGTATCAACCGGCGCGCTTTCCGATGACTGTTTTTCAACTCCGGCGGTTGTTCCCTGATCAATTTTTGCTATGTTATCTGTTGCGGATATCTGATCCGATTCAATATCGATCGTTACTGGAGGTTGCATTTCCGGAACTACCGCAATCGCTTCAGTTTGGTGCGTTACAGATGGAATAGCCGGTAGCATAGCGGGTTTGTCAACTGGTATTTCTGCCGGTTCTGGATTAAGCCACAACACCGAAGCAACCAGCACAGTTATTCCCGCCACCGTACCTATCCATAGTAAGTTATTGTTACGACTGCCCATATCTTTTGTGGCAGCTTGTCTAGAAGCCGGAGATCGAGCGCTCTGATCATCGCTATGCTCTGATTTCAGCAACATTAACAGCTCAGCTGCCGACTGCGGCCGTTGACTGTACTCAGGTTGCAGCATCCAGTTAACTGCTTGCAAAAATTGCGCGCTATATGAAGAACCATTCGCAGTATCGTGAGATAAAGTCATCGGATCAGGCTCACCTTTGCTCAATGCCATTATCCGGTTTTGTGCAGAAACTGGCTGGCGATGCATCATACAGTAATACATCGTTGCACCAAGCGCATAAAAATCAATGGCTGGTGCAAACTCACGCCTTGCCTCGTATTGCTCTATCGGCGCATACCCCGTTGCAAGCTGCTCAATTAATTGACCTGCATGCCCGGCGATTGCCAATCGTGCCGCTGAAAAATCCGTCAGCCGCGGTTCACCGTCTTTACTTAAAAATATCGCCGCCGGTTGAATACCACCATGTACTATCTTGTATTCATGAATCTTTTGCACAGCATCCAGCATCGATGTCAGAATGAATTTTAATTCGGCTTCAGCCAATACGTTTGGGGATTCGGCCAATTTAGACAGTGAAGCCCCTTTTTGCATAGCTACGATTAAATAAGCTGTGCCATTGAGCTGCAGCACATTCTCAGCAGAAACAATATTGGGATGTTCGAGTTGCGTGAGAATTTCCGCCTGTTCCACAAATACTTTTAATCCGGAATCAAAGCGCTCCTGATCATTTTCAGACTTAGGTTTAACGCCAAGACCATTATTTGTTCGCATAGCATAAGCATAAGGAAAATACTCTTGTATTTTTACCCACTCTTTCAAATGGTGATTCCAGGCGCGATAGGTAATATCAAAAGCGCGAACCTTCATAGTGTCTTTAATTTCATAAACACCCATTTGAGTACCGGCAGGTAAAACATTGTCGTGTAACTGTGTCATGATGCAAATCTTCCTAAGTCTTTAAAATTTTTATTGTGTTCTTTATTGAAGGGCAGTTTTGTATAGTTTACCCTGCTATGAAAAACTAGCAAGGGAGCATTGTTCTTGATAAAATTCTGCAACAAGTCTCTTTAATTAGCAGCATAAAGTTACTGTCGGGAATGTTATATAAGTTTTATATCATAAAGATGCGGTAGATTTTTTCTAATGATTCAGAAAATTTTTGTGAGGTTAGCCACTTAGAAAATTTATAACTTTTTATTGAAAAACATCACCGGATCATGTGGTCGAGTTAACAAGCAAAACATCATCCCTAAAGCATCTAGTTCAGGGCACACTTTTATAAGAATGAAAAGGAACTGTATATGTCGCCTAGTTCAACACAAATCAATAAGTATCTAAAAAGTCTGCAAAAACACCTTTCCGATGAGCATCCTGACAATCCAACATTAGCTAATGCGGTAAAAAGTTTCAGAAAAATGGACTATGTAGGTCAAAGTATGGGATTAATCAACAAAGATGAATCCTACGCTACTTGCGTTACTTGGTGGCCCATGATTGCAGTGCTAGGCACATTCTCCGCCGGCAAATCGACTTATATCAATTCATATTTGGATATGCCACTACAACGAACAGGCACCCAAGCTGTGGATGATAAATTTACGGTTATTTGCCACAGTCGCCATAACGAATCAAAAATACTACCGGGTATCGCACTGGATGCAGATCCTCGTTTCCCTTTTTTTCAAATTAGCCGCAGTATTGAAGAGATTTCGGAAACCGGACAAGAACGTATTGATGCTTATTTACAATTAAAAACTTGCCCTTCAGAAAATATCCGTGGAAAAATTTTGATAGATTCCCCAGGATTTGATGCCGACGATCAGCGTGCTTCAACGTTACGATTAACTCAGCATATTATTAACTTATCTGATCTGGTGCTGGTTTTCTTTGATGCGCGCCACCCAGAACCAAAGGCCATGCAAGATACTTTAGCGTATTTGGTATCAGCAAGTGTTAATCGTGCAGACGCCAATAAATTCCTATACATCCTTAACCAAATTGATGTCACAGCACAAGAAGATAATCCAGAAGAGGTTGTATCGGCTTGGCAACGCTCGCTGGCAGAAGTAGGCTTAGTTACTGGCAGATTTTATCGAATTTACAATCCCAGCGCGGCTGTTCCAATCGCCAATCCAAGCATCAGAGAACGTTTCGAAAAAAAACGAAAGGAAGACATGGCCGATATTGATGCGAGAATGCATCAAATTGAAGTAGAACGCGCTTACCGCATTGTCGGGAAACTTGAACAAACTGCCAAGGATGTCAAAAATAAAGTTGTAATTAAGCTTACTGATATGCTCAAAAAATGGAAAAGCAAAGTAATGCTGCTCGATGGCATAGCATTTAGCGCTCTGGCCATATTAGCAGGCATAACGCTTACCATGACCGACTCATGGCATCTTGTTAAAAATTTATCAGCAGAATTTATGCAGGGTGAGACATCGGCACTGTTCGTAGTTACACTACTTTTCATCAGCGTCATTTATATACACTTTTTTATTCGCCGCTCTGCCGCGAATAAGCTTCTAAAGAAATTAGCCGATGAAATTGGAAACGATCCGGACAAATACAAACAATACATGCAAGCATTTAATAAAAGCACAGCTGCTTATCGTCCAATGTTGCTAGCTAATCCCGCAGGTTGGAATGAATTAACTGAACAAACAATTGATGAAATCATTAATGAAGCTAATGACTACATACAGGCATTGAATGATCAATTTACAAATCCATCAGGTAACGGAGGCGAGAATTCACAAGTTTGAATTCACATCATTCACTTCGTCACGCAGTAAGATCGTGAGCTTTTGGACAACCTAAGAAATTGTATGCTTAATTTGTCGATATGCGCCACCCTGAAATCTCGCCACTATAAACATTATAAATATCTTAACCATCTCACCCTTATAATCTGCAATATATGATTTGGACAAGAAGTGGATTAAATAGTAAAATTCCACCTTTTTTACGCTAGCAATTAATTCAATCGGAGAAATCATTCATGTCAGTCACAATCGACCAAAAAGCACAGATAGTGCGGGACTATCAAAGAGCCGACGGAGATACTGGTTCTCCTGAAGTTCAGATTGCCCTTCTAACATTCAGAATCAATGACTTGATTGGGCATTTTAAAGTGCATGTCAAGGATCACCATTCACGTAGAGGTTTGCTACGTATGGTTGGCCGTCGTCGTAAGCTACTTGATTACCTCAAAAGTTGCAATATTGACACATATCAATCACTGATTGAACGCCTTGGTTTACGTAAATAAGCCCTCTTTTGGTAGACGAAGTCAGCAACAAATCAAGTAGGCCATTTTCCAACAAATTATCATGTAACCAATAATATTATTAGGGGATAATTGAAGTTAGGAAAAATTCATCAGAAAAGGACTGTTAATTGAAATCTATCAAGAAGAGTATTACTTACGGACGTCATCAACTAACGTTAGAAACAGGAGAAATTGCGAGACAAGCGCACGGCGCAGTATTGGTTACAATGGATGATACTGTTGTACTCGTTACTGTAGTAGGGTCAAAAAATATTAAACCTGATCAAGATTTCTTCCCGCTAACTGTAGATTATCAGGAAAAATTCTATGCGGCGGGTAGAATACCTGGAAGTTTCTTTAAAAGAGAAGGTCGCCCTTCAGAAAAAGAAACACTTACTTCCAGACTAATTGATCGCCCAATTCGTCCACTCTTTCCTGAAGGTTTTTATCATGAAGTGCAAATTGTTGCCACTGTCATGTCAGCTGATAGTGAAGTAGATGCAGATATTCCCTCAATAATTGGTACTTCAGCAGCTTTAATACTCTCAGGTATACCTTTTGATGGCCCACTTGGTGCTGCGCGCGTTGGTTACATCAATAATGAGTATGTGCTCAACCCAACCATTTCAGAACTTAAAAATACTCAGTTGAATCTTGTAGTTGCAGGCACTCAACAAGCAGTATTGATGGTTGAATCGGAAGCAATGGAGCTATCCGAAGAAATAATGCTTGGGGCTGTGATGTATGGCCATGAGCAAATGCAAGCGGTCATCAATGCAATTAATGAATTTGCTGACGAGGCAGGTATAACCGCTTGGGATTGGGCACCTCCTGAAAAAGATACCGTACTTGAAGAAAAAATTGCAAGCTTAGTTGAAAAAGATTTACGCCAAGCTTTTAAAATAAAGCAAAAACAGGCGCGCACCGAAGCTATTGAAGCAATTAGTCAACGGGTATCTGCAGAAATCGGTGTTGACACAGACAACGGTCCTGGCTTGCAATCATTTAAAGAAGCTTTTTTTGCACTTGAATCTAAAATCGTACGAAATCAAATTCTGGATGGCGAACCTCGCATTGATGGTCGAGGCACACGTACAGTCAGAACTATCACGATTCGCAATGGCGTGCTACCCCGTACGCATGGTTCTGCATTATTTACGCGAGGAGAAACTCAAGCATTGGCCGTAGCTACACTTGGTACTGCACGTGATGAACAGAAAATTGATTCTCTTCAAGGAGATTACAACGATCGCTTCATGTTACATTACAATATGCCCCCTTTTGCTACAGGGGAAATTGGCCGCGTCGGCACTCCAAAACGCCGGGAAATTGGGCATGGGCGTTTAGCTAAACGTGCACTCGCCGCAGTTTTACCCTCCCCGGAAGAATTTGGTTACTCGATGCGGGTTGTGTCCGAAATCACCGAATCCAATGGCTCTAGCTCAATGGCATCAGTTTGCGGTGGTTGCCTTGCGCTCATGGATGCGGGCGTTCCATTAAAAGCTCATGTCGCAGGTATCGCTATGGGGTTAATCAAAGATGGAAATCGCTTTGCTGTATTGACAGATATTCTTGGTGATGAGGACCATTTAGGCGACATGGACTTTAAGGTAGCTGGAACCGAAAAAGGCATTACAGCACTACAAATGGATATTAAAATCCAAGGTATCACCAAAGAAATTATGCACGCAGCATTGATACAAGCACATGAAGGGCGCATGCATATTTTGCAAATCATGAAACAAGCATTGCCATCAACACGCGAAGATATTTCAATTCACGCCCCGCGTATTATAAAGCTCAAAATCAATCCAGAAAAAATTCGCGATGTCATTGGTAAAGGAGGTGCCGTTATCCGTGCGTTAACGGAAGAAACCGGAACCACGATAGACATTACGGACGACGGCCAAGTAACAATTGCCTGCGTTAATGCCGAAGGTGGCGAGCTTGCTAAAAAACGCATTGAAGATATTACTGCTGAAGTGGAAGTTGGAAAAATTTATGATGGTATAGTTTTGAAATTGCTAGACTTTGGCGCCATTGTCAGTGTACTCCCAGGAAAAGATGGGTTATTGCATATCTCACAAATTGCCAGTGAACGTGTTAATAATGTCTCGGACCACCTTAGTGAGGGTCAGCAAGTTCGCGTCAAAGTTCTTGAAGCCGATGATAAGGGAAGATTAAGGTTAAGTATGAAAGCTGCATTGGCCGATGAGAATAATTCAAATTCTACAGAAGAATCACAGTACTCTTAATTTCTCAGATTCTTATCAGAAGCAAGAAAACTGTGCAGTTTCTTGCAAAACCACAGTTTTCTTATTTTACTTTATTAGTATATAAACATATTTGCATTCATTTGGCGATTTGCCTTTCCCGCATTTCGTCCAATGTTTTGCAATCAATGCAAAGTGTCGCGGTGGGTCTCGCTTCGAGTCTTCTTAAACCGATTTCGATACCACAGCTTTCACAATAACCGTAATCTCCAGAATCGATTTTTTCAATTATCTCATCGATTTTCTTGATTAGTTTACGCTCACGATCACGGTTGCGCAGTTCAAGTGTCATATCAGACTCTTGACTTGCACGATCATTAGGATCGGCAAAAACTGTGGCTTCATCTTGCATAGTATGAACTGCACGATCAATATCTTGACTTAGCTCAACTTTCATCCCTTCCAAAATTTTGCGAAAATGCATGAGTTGCTCGGGACTCATATATTCTTCACCAGCTTTTGGTTCATAGGGCGTCACTTGTTTACTTAGCAGCTCTTGCGGCATTTTTTAAAGCTCCTGTTTAATTCCAATCGCGTACTAAAATAGCATACTATAATCAAAAACTGCATTACATAACAAGTGTTATTTTTCAACGTGGTTCTTTTAATTATTTAGGACGGTGGAATTTATTTTATTAATTTACCTATAATATTTTTTTGCATTGATAAGAAATTGACGTTTCAAACCTAAAAAGGTATAGTTACGCCTTTTTCGGGGTGTAGCGTAGCCTGGTAGCGCGCCTGGTTTGGGACCAGGATGTCGGGAGTTCAAATCTCTCCACCCCGACCAATTGCAACCCTAATTGTTGTGCATGCTCGGGTTGGTGCCCGTAGCTCAATCGGATAGAGCACCAGCCTTCTAAGCTGGGGGTTACAGGTTCGATTCCTGTCGGGCACGCCATTAAAACAAATTTCTTCAGCTTGCGGGTTAAAATTACTTTTCAGATTAAGAACACTGCAACGCTTTGTATCGATGGTGGCTGTAGCTCAGTTGGTAGAGTCCCGGATTGTGATTCCGGTTGTCGTGGGTTCGAGTCCCATCAGCCACCCCATACACACAATTAATTTCTTCAGTATTCTCTTTGTTATGCAGGCAGGCAATTTCAAACGTGACATGAGTTGCTCAAAAATATATTATCAATGGGAATATTTTTTATCTTCACCTGTCTGCAGTTTTGATCATTCAGGAAATTTATCATGAACCACAATTTATTTAATAGCCTGTGTGAGCTCTCAATTCCGCAAGGAAAAAAAGCAAAATATTACTCACTTCCGATTCTGGAAAAAAACAGGATTGGAAAGATTTCCCGTTTGCCGATATCGATTCGCATCATACTAGAATCAGTATTACGCAATTATGACGATAAAAAAATTACCGAAACGCATATCCGGCAATTAGCAAACTGGCAACCCCGTGCCAATAGAATCGATGAAATTCCATTTGTAGTGTCACGCATAATATTGCAAGACTTCACAGGTGTTCCTTTACTTGTAGATTTAGCAGCGATGCGTAGCGCAGCAGTAAAATTAGGGAAAAACCCTAAGTTGATTGAACCGCTAGTTCCTGTAGATTTAGTGGTAGATCATTCAATCCAAGTCGATCACTATGGAACCCGGGAAGCACTTGACCAGAATATGGAAATTGAATTTTCACGCAACAATGAACGCTATCAATTTATTAAATGGGGTATGCAAGCTTTTGACACTTTCAAGGTAATTCCCCCAGGTATTGGTATCGTACATCAGGTCAATCTCGAATATCTTGCCCGCGGAGTACACCAAAAAGATGGAATAATTTTCCCGGATACGTTAGTCGGTACCGACTCACATACTACCATGATAAATGGAATTGGCGTGGTAGGTTGGGGGGTTGGTGGTATTGAAGCCGAAGCTGGCATGCTGGGACAGCCTGTTTACTTCCTTACACCAGATGTAGTGGGCGTTCATTTGAAAGGACAGCTACGTGAAGGCGTTACTGCTACCGATTTGGTTTTAACTATCACAGAAATGTTGCGAAAAGCTAATGTCGTTGGTAAATTTGTAGAATTTTTCGGTGAAGGAACTGCTTCACTGGCTCTACCTGATCGAGCTACTATTGCTAATATGGCTCCAGAATATGGCGCAACAATGGGTTTCTTTCCAGTTGACGATGCTACTATTGAATATTTCAAAGCTACAGGACGTACTGTAGATGAAATTTCCGCATTTAAAAGTTATTTTCAAGCCCAAGAAATTTATGGTATTCCACAGCAAGGTGAAATTGATTATACACTTGAACTATCACTTGACCTAAACTCAGTCGTACCTTCACTGGCTGGCCCCAAACGTCCGCAAGACCGCATTGATCTGCCCGCAATCAAATCCAAATTTACGGAGCTCTTTAATAAGCCTGCCAAAGAAGGTGGTTATAACAAGCAAGACGATGATATTAATCAACGTTATCTGACACGCAATATCAACATAGAAGACCCCGAACTGTGTACTCATCTTGGTCCGGGCAATCTTGAGGACGTCAGGCTGGCATCACCCGATCCAACCCAAACACCTCAAACAAGCAACAATCAAGCAACGCAAACCACACCCATCGAAAGGCGAATGGTTTCGCGTCATATTGTTGAAATGACCGGTAATCGCCCAATGTTGGATGAAGACGAATTACACCCAAGTGAACTGGATGGTTCTTCGATCAGCCTTGGCCATGGAGATATCTTGATTGCTGCGATTACATCCTGTACCAATACCTCCAACCCCAGTGTACTGCTAGCCGCTGGATTGGTAGCTAAAAAGGCTGTTGAGAAAGGATTATCGGTCAAACCCCATATCAAAACCTCACTCGCCCCTGGCTCTCGAGTCGTCACCGGCTATTTAGCTGCCACGGGATTGTTACCCTATTTGGAACAGCTGGGGTTTAATGTCGTGGGGTATGGCTGTACCACATGTATCGGCAATGCCGGACCATTAGCAGATCCAATTGAAGAAGCGATAGTAAAGCACGATTTGGTTTGTGCTGCGGTATTGTCTGGAAACCGTAATTTTGAAGCCCGCATTCATACAAATATTCGCGCCAACTTTCTAGCTTCGCCACCACTCGTTGTAGCCTATGCTATCGCTGGTACTGTACAAAAAGATCTTACGACTGAGCCACTCGGTATTAACAAAAACAATCAACCTGTATGGCTCAAAGATATCTGGCCGAGCAGTGAGGAAGTTCATGAATTAATGAAATTTGCCAGTAACCCGGATACCTTCCAGCTACTTTATAGCGACCTTACCCGAAACCATACGTTATGGAATAGCGTTACTTCAGTCAGCGGACAGACCTATAATTGGCCGCAATCCACTTATATCGCTGAGCCGCCATTTTTCGATAATTTTTCACTGCAACCTATAACTTCCTCTGAAATAGGTAGCATCAAAAATGCCTATGCACTGGGAATATTCGGTGATTCCGTAACGACAGATCATATCAGTCCTGCAGGCTCGATAAGAGATGTTTCTCCAGCTGGTCAGTACCTATTGGATCATCAAGTCGATAAAAACCACTTTAATAGCTACGGCGCCCGCCGTGGTAACCACGAAGTAATGATGCGAGGCACATTTGCCAATGTCCGCATAAAAAACTTAATGGTTCCCGGCAGTGAAGGCGGCGTTACACTATTTCGTGACCCGATCAGCCGAGACACTATACAAATGAGCATTTATGACGCCGCAATGAAATATCAAGCGCTCACTATTCCAACAATCGTTTTCGGCGGCAAAGAGTATGGTACGGGTTCAAGTCGGGACTGGGCCGCAAAAGGAACTCAACTTCTTGGGATCAAAGCGGTAATCGCGGTTAGTTTCGAGCGCATACACCGTAGCAACCTGATCGGAATGGGTGTACTGCCATTACAATTCAAGGGTAATGATAGTGCGGATTCCCTTGGAATAAAAGGCGATGAGCAATTTGATATTCTGGGTTTGGACAATATTCAACCGCAACAGGATGTTACTTTAGTGATACGAGCTCAAGACGGCAGTAGCAAGTTGGTTTCATTACTATGCCGTATTGATACCGCTATTGAGGTCGACTACTATAAACATGGCGGTATTCTGCCCTATGTACTCAGGGAGTTGATGACTCAATAAAGTAATTTCTTGTATAGGGAACTACTGATTAATTGACTGCACGAGCGAATCATTTCCTTGAATTAATCATCGTTTCCATAGCAACCGCAGCATAAAAGCAGCTACTTTTCTGACAAACAGCTAGAAATTTATTTTTTAAGCAGATTATGGAGAAAAGCTTGGAAATCTTGCTTGAGTTCAGCATGTTTCAATGCAAACTCTACAGTTGCTTCCAAGTAACCCGATTTGCTTCCGCAATCGAAACGTTTCCCATTAAACTCATAACCTAATACTGACTCCTCGTTCAACAACTTTGCAATCGCATCAGTCAATTGGATTTCATTTCCTGCACCACGCTCCGTTTGCTCAAGTAACTTAAAAATACGCGGCGTTAAAATGTAACGGCCAACTACTGCCAAATTAGAAGGCGCTTTATCGACAGCAGGTTTCTCGACAATAGCATTGACCTTGGATAAGCTCTCCGCAATGTACTGGCTATCAATAATGCCGTAACGATTGACTGTTGCACGCGGTACTTGTTCAATTCCAAGTATTGAACAATGGTGATGATTATAAACATCGACCATCTGATTTAAACAAGTTCTCTCACCCGCATCTATTAGATCATCGGCCAATAAAACCGCAAATGGTTCATTACCGACCACCGATTGCGCGCATAACACTGCATGCCCCAAACCCAGCGCCTCGGCCTGTCGAATATAAACACAATCTACATGCGAGGGTAGAATATTCCGAACCACCTCAAGCATTTCGTTTTTCTGGCCAGCTTCTAAATTTGCCTCTAACTCGAATGCTTTATCAAAATGATCAGGTATTGAATTTTTATTACGGCCAATAATAAAAATCAATACGTCAATACCCGCCGCAACCGCTTCTTCGGCAGCAAACTGTATTAAGGGTTTATCAACAATTGGCAACATCTCTTTAGGATTCGCCTTGGTTGCTGGCAAGAAACGTGTTCCCAGTCCTGCTACCGGAAAAACAGCTTTTCTGATCGGCTTCATTGATAAAGAATCTCCCAGTTATTGAATAAATTTCAATTTAAGCTACTGTGTTTCAAATAATCACGAATTATTTCAGCTAAGCTTGATAACCATTAGGATTGGCGCTTTGCCAATGCCAACTGTGCGCACACATTTCGTCTAAGCCAAGTTTAGCCTGCCAGCCTAGCAACTTGGAAGCAAGCTTTGGATCAGCATAGCAAGAAGCAATATCACCGGGACGCCTCGGTGCCAGCCGATAGGGAATGGGCCGTTGACTTGCTTTTTCATATGCATGTACAACATCCAAAACACTGTAACCTCGCCCGGTACCCAAATTAACTGTTAAACACCCTGCGTATTTATGTGCTTGTGTATTATCTGCAGCAGCCAATGCCTTCAGAGCCTTGATATGCCCAACCGCTAAATCGACTACATGAATGTAGTCTCGCACCCCTGTGCCATCAGGAGTAGGATAATCGTTACCCCATACACTCAAAGCTTCTCTTCGGCCTACTGCAACTTGTGCCACGAAAGGCATCAGATTATTCGGAATACCTTGCGGATCCTCCCCAATTAATCCGCTTGGATGTGCACCAACCGGATTAAAGTAGCGTAAGATACTAATTCGGAATGAATTATCACTACTCTGAAAATCGCGCAGTATTTCCTCAACCATCAATTTACTACGACCGTATGGATTAGTTGGAGCGAGCGGATGATCCTCGGTTAGTGGCAATCTTACGGGATCACCGTATACCGTTGCAGAAGAACTGAAAACTAAGGTATTGACTTTGCATTCCCGCATGGCCTCCAACAATCGTAATGTGCCTACGACATTATTATCATAGTAAGAAAGCGGGTGCTCTACCGATTCTCCGACTGCTTTGAGCCCGGCGAAATGAATCACTGCAGTGGGTTTACTTTGCTTAAACGCTGTCACCAAGGCAGCACGATCACGGCAATCACCGACTATCAGTTGCGGTTGTTTACCGGTTATCTGCGCTACACGAGTCAATGATTCGGCATTACTATTGCAGAAATTATCAAAAACCGTGACATCGAAGCCTGCATTCAATAACTCAACGCAAGTATGTGATCCAATATACCCTGCACCGCCTGTGACAAAAATCATAGCTATCAGCCTTAATAAAAAGTGATTGATATACGCAATTCAATTTAACGCTTAACTTAGCACTTAACAGCCCAATGCGATTAATTACGAAAATGCTGTTTGAAACTTGTCACGAAAGAATCGAGCGCGTTTGTTGGCAAATCATTTATACCCGCTGCCGCTTTACGTCCCCCGCCAGTATCAAATTGCAAACACAGCACATCCGCACCCTGCGGGTTCGTTAATGCAGCGCGCACACTCACCGTATAATTTCCACGCTGATTTAACGTAATTACCGCATGGGCGCGTTCAGGGCTTTCATTTGCCAGTTTATTAGCAAAAATACCGCTCACACGCCTGGCCCAAGCAGCATCCGGCATCAAATAAGCGGCGCAGTAGTCATCCCTTACCAATGGCTGCAGGTCATCAGCCCGGCTCATATCATCCTTGTACCCTTGCTCCAGCTTAACAAAAGCTGCCGACTTGGCAATGAAATCGAAAGGACTGACAAATGATTGCATTTCCTCATACAACTGCGCTGGATGAAAATGCAAATCAGCCAAAGTATCGCCATATCCGTTGTAATTTAAATATTCCCCCAGACATGCAAGTTGCTCTGTTTCTGTTTTCGATAATCCTGCTAAGTTTGCAAGTTGTTGCGCCCTTTTTATTAAGTTATCGCCAAAAGCGGCGGTGATTGCCCAATTATGAAACCTCTTTTCCAGATAGTGATCGACTAATACACTCGTACAAATATCTGCTGACAGATCAATATATGCGGAAAAGTTATTATGTTGGGGTATCTCTCCAGCATGGTGATGATCGAAATACCTGACGGCCACTCCAGTTTCCAGCAAACGCATTAATCCCTTACGATTGCTGTCCAGAGAAATATCAAGCACTGTCACATGATCCCCAGCATTCGCTTGCACTCGATCCAGCAACTTGATATCGCGTTTTACACCTGTAATCAAATTGGCAGTTCCGGGTTCCGCTAACTTAAGTTGATGTAACGCACACAAACCATCTGCATCGCCATTAAATACATAATAATGAGTCATAATGATAAGATTGAATTAGTTACAACAATGTATCGAAAAAATTGACGAGTATCACGATTGGTCTAGCACACCAGCATCACTTAAATAGTTCACAATTTTTTCGACTGCCAGTTCCGGTGTTAGTGTTGTCGTATCGACATGAATTTCGGCATTCTCCGGCACCTCATAAGGTGAATCGATGCCGGTAAAGTTTTTTAACTCCCCGCGCCGCATTTTTTTATACAAACCTTTAGGATCACGCTTCTCAGCCACATCGATCGGGGTATCAATAAAAACCTCAAAGAACTCACCCCGATCAACCAGTTCCCGAGCCATTCTTCGTTCAGATCTGAATGGCGAAATAAACGATACCAAAACAATTTGTCCTGCATCCACCATCAACCTGGCAACTTCGGCAATGCGACGAATATTTTCAACCCGGTCTGCGTCAGTAAAGCCAAGATCCTTGTTAAGACCGTGACGCACATTATCGCCATCCAATAAGTAAGTATGTTTCCCCAGTGAATAAAGTTTCTTCTCGACCAAATTGGCAATGGTCGACTTGCCGCTACCCGATAAGCCAGTAAACCACAGAACAAAAGGCTTCTGGCCTTTAATGGCTGCATGCGCCTGTTTGTTGATATTGATAGCTTGCCAGTGAATATTTTGTGATCGCCGCAAAGCGAAATGTAACATTCCTGCCCCAACAGTATTGTTGGTCAGGCGATCGATCATGATGAAGCCACCCGTATCCCGGTCTTCAATGTAAGGGTCAAATGCTATCAATCGATCCGTACTTAAATTGCACACACCAATCTCGTTAAGCTCTAGTTTTGTGACTGCGACATGCTCAAGCGTATTGACATTAACCTTGTATTTCAGCGTTGAAACATTCGCGGTTACTATTCTCGCACCAATCTTCATAAGATATGGCCTGCCGGGAAGCATCGGTTCTTCAGTCATCCACACGAGCGTAGCTTCAAATTGGTCCGCCACACTAGGTGGCGAATCAGTCGAGGCGAGAATATCTCCTCGGCTAATATCAATTTCATCGGTAAGTGTAAGCGTTATAGATTGACCCGAGATCGCTTGTTCAAGATCTCCTTCATTGGTTACGATACGTGCCACGCGGCTTTCTTTACCGGAAGGCAAAACACGAACCGGGTCGCCAGGTTTGACATTACCTCGCACAATCAAACCGGAATAACCACGAAAATCGAGATTAGGGCGATTGACCCATTGCACTGGCATACGAAAAATCCCCGATTTTCCAGATTCATCTTCAATCTCTATATTTTCTAAATATCCCATCAGCGTCTCGCCGCGGTACCAAGGCGTATTAGCGCTTAATGACGTGATGTTATCGCCCTTCAAAGCCGACATGGGAATCGATACGATATTCTGTAATCCTAGCTCCTTAGCAAAAGTACGGTAATCTTGATCGATCTGATTAAAAATCTCTTGTGAATACCCAACCATATCGAGCTTATTTATTGCCAGTACCACGTTACGGATTCCGATTAATGATACGAGATAGCTATGCCGCCGCGTTTGCGTCAACACTCCCTTTCGCGCATCGATAAGAATCACAGCAACATCCGCGGTGGAAGCACCGGTAATCATATTGCGCGTATATTGCTCATGCCCCGGCGTATCGGCCACAATGAATTTTCTTTTGTCTGTAGAGAAAAAGCGATACGCCACATCAATCGTAATGCCTTGTTCTCGCTCCGCCGCTAAACCATCCACCAGAAGGGCAAAATCCAAATCGCCTGCTTGAGTTCCAACTTTTTTGGAATCGAACTCCAATTGCGCCAATTGGTCTTCAAACAACATTTTTGATTCATAGAGCATCCGCCCGATCAGCGTACTTTTTCCATCGTCAACACTACCGCAGGTAATAAACCGCAATAAACTCTTTCTTTCATGCGTTTTTAAATACAGCTCGATATCTTCGGCAATTAAATCAGATACGTGCGCCATTAGAAGTACCCCTCCTGTTTCTTTTTCTCCATCGAGCCAGCTGAATCATGATCGATCAATCGTCCTTGCCGCTCAGATGTTTTTGCGAGCAACATTTCCTGAATAATTTCCGTCAATGATCCGGCTTCACTTTCAATTGCCCCTGTCAGCGGATAACAACCGAGTGTACGGAATCGTACTTTTTTCATCATAGGTTGTTCGCCTTCCCGCATCGGCAAACGATCGTCATCGACCATGATTAGAGTGCCATCACGTTCCACAACCGGGCGGACTTTGGCAAAATAAAGCGGTACGATAGGAATATTGTTTAAATAAATGTATTGCCAAATATCGAGCTCTGTCCAATTGGATAAAGGAAACACACGGATACTTTCCTCTTTATTTTTTCGTGCGTTATATAATCGCCAAAGCTCAGGACGCTGTAATTTCGGATCCCAGCGGTGTTGTGCTGAACGGATTGAGAAAATCCGTTCTTTCGCCCTGGATTTCTCCTCATCACGGCGCGCACCTCCAAATGCCACATCAAAACCGTATTTATCCAATGCCTGCTTTAAACCTTCCGTTTTCCAAATGTCTGTATGTAACGCGGAGCCATGCGTAAATGGGTTAATTCCTTTTTCAATACCTTGAGGATTGATATGAACAATCAAATCAATCCCAAGTTTTTTTGCCATTACATCGCGAAACTCAATCATTTCCCTGAATTTCCACGTTGTATCAACATGCAATAGTGGAAAGGGTGGCTTTGATGGGTAGAATGCTTTGACTGCAAGGTGAAGCATCACGGCACTGTCTTTGCCGATGGAATAAAGCATAACTGGATGCTCGCACTCCGCAACAACCTCCCGCATAATATGAATACTTTCGGCTTCAAGGCGTTGTAAGTGTGTCAACATTTTCAATAATTTCCTTAATTGTTATTTCGCTGCAAAAATATGTTAATACAGTTTTAGATTTTTATAATTGCAAAATGAACTATTTTAGCCTTGCAATTTTGTAATTACTGTTACATTGAGGAAAAATTCTTAAATTGATTAAGATTATGCAGCGTTCGCAGAAAAGATATCTTTTGATTGAATAAATACTTATAGTTGATTTCAGGCAACTAATAAACTAAAAATTATCCGGTCACCTCAAACACTATAATTTATATACTTATTCAACGACGTATTGTATCCGATAATCACAATTATGTCAGTGAAAGCAGCAGTCGTGATATGCCGCTTACTTAAACTTAGATATTGATCAAAAAAAGAATTATCGCCAGTTCTGTTCAAATTCCACGTCATCTGGGGCGGGATTCTTCATTTACTTTGAAGCTGGACTAGCCGGGAGAATGACTTTGACGAGATGAAGAACAGATGAAGCTAAGATTGAGATTATACCGCTCAAGATCTCGAACGCTGCATCCTGTCAGTACAAGCGGCCGGTCTCATTACATGGTTAATAGAACTGGCGAACTTGATTACGCACGTGATGCGATTTCGGGTATTGTCACTGAAAAACAATGAAGTGGTCCATCTCTTGCATTATCTCACTTCAAATTCCATCTGACTCAGAACGTATTATTACTTCTTACTGGCTTCTGGGGGATTCTGCAGGACTCCTGAAAGATTTGCCAACCCTGCGTTGTGATTGATGATTGGATTGCGGCTCGGTGATATCGGCGTTACCAGCATTAATGTTTAATTTAAGATTTTAATCGGCATCAAATCCGGTAACGCTCTCTATTTCAAGTGATCTGTACGATTAAACCGAAGCCAGCGCAACGTGTAAATATAAACGAATCACATTTAGTCAATAACTAACAAAAACCACCTCGCCCTAATTGGCGGGTAATCAATGTGTTTGCGCGTGGCAATTTGAAATTAAGCACATACCATTAAAGTCTTTCATTGCTGGTTGCAATTCATTGAGTACTTTTTGTGCGTGGCCTTCCTGGCATGCAAGAATTATTACTGCATTCTCATTGGTAATTAGAACGTCATCTGGATTTCTCATGCCTCGTGAACCGATGCCACCTGCATTTTTGATAACGGTGTATCCTCGCACTTCGGATCTCTCCAATAGCTCTATTAGATTATTGAGATGCTCTATTCCGATAACTATTTCGAATCTTTTCATTGAAATTGAATGCTTCATTTATTTTTTCCTAAAATTAGATAATTAGCCAATATTGTTATGCAATATTTTTCTTGCAGCAGCCTACGATCTCGTTGATCAACGCTATCGCCTGTGCATCCTTGATAATTTGCTTCGTATGTAAAAGGACACGATGCCATCTTAGGTTAGTTAACATGAAGCGCATATTAAGGAAACCATGATTTCTTCCTAAAGGGAACCATTAAACTGCACTGCTTTATTGAATTTCATAGCCAGTAAAAAACCGGTATGGTGTGATACAGGAAACCAGCAGTGCCATCATCTACATTGATTCCATAAATGCTTTAAGCACGACAGCATGATTAATATCCACATTTTTAGCTGCATAGACCAGGGTTACGGTGTTATGTTTGGTTAATAAGCTTAAAACAGTCGCTGTAGCAGGATTTTTTTCAAGCTCTTCAACATAACGATTCCGAAATTCATTGAATTTTTCTGGGTCATGGTTAAACCACTTGCGTAACTCCGGCGAAGGAGCAATCTCTTTTAACCACAAATCAATTGCCGCTTGTTCTTTCGTCACTCCCCGAGGCCACAATCTATCCACCAGGATCCTGTACTCATCTTTTGCAACACTTTCATAAACCCGTTTAATTTTGATAGCGCTCATGGTATTGGCCGAATAAGACATGGCAATAATTTCTAAATTGTATCGGTGTCTAATACTTACAATTTTTACTTGAATGAGCCTGTATGCTCAGGAGTCTAATGCGGGGCGCTCCCTACCCCCTGCTCCTAACTGATCTGGCCCCAAGGCAATTTGGTCTTTGCTCGCAAAATATGTATGCCTTACCGGAAAGATATTTCATTTGTTTATGCTTTCATCGCAATGGCTATCGTTTCTATTAATCGCATATTTTTTGTTCAAATGCCCCCGCTGATACTTTTTTGCTCTCCTGAAATAATTACGGGGGCACGATCTCTATCAGATTTAGCTCGAACTGTTAGTTCGCACTATTTGAAGGCGATCAAGACTATCCGCTTCTAAATTCGCGATCTGTTGCAGCTCTCGCGGACTCCATGTGGCATCATCAGCGGGCAATGCCACAACTGCCGCCAAGGAGAATGTGATTGTGTAGAGAATCGCAATTGCATACACTACAAATAATTGAGGTGATTTCAATAATTCCTTAATTTCCATCTTTTTCACTCCTTATCATTTATCAAATGATTATTTCATCAAGCAAAAAGTGATTTCCGGCTTGTAAAAATAACCCTGTTAGTAATACGCTCTCTTAGGTTGACAATAAAAATCTTGATTTCTCAACCAAAAACGCTTTACTTTAAGTTGTCAAGAACAGTCAATTAAGGTTAGATAAGTATTAATTGTTTAATTACAGTAACAACCATCATTGCTATAGGGTAAAAAAATAAATATCTCACCTTGGAAGAGATAATATAGATAGAATACTTCGGAGAGAAGTAGCAAGAAACGAAACATTTTGTTTCCAAATTGGATACAATATCGTTATGCAAGATCTCAACCTTTTCATTATCTTTGCGCGCGTGGTGGAAGCAGGTAGTTTCGCGGAAGCGGCTCGTCGCATGGATATCTCCCGTGCTGCGGTTAGCAAAGCTGTCGCTAAACTTGAGAAGGATCTCAGTACACGATTACTGCTCCGGAGCACCCGGCACCTTAGTTTGACTGAAACAGGTATCGCGCTTTCAGAGCATGCAGCGCGCATTCTTGAAGAAGCTGAACATGCCGAACAAGTAGTGAGTAGCCTACATGCCGAGCCGCGCGGAACACTAAGAGTGAGTGTGCCAAGTTCCTTTGGCACGCGCCACATCGCTCCAGCATTGCCATGTTTTCTGGCTCGCTATCCTAAAATCAAAGTTGATTTGACCATTACCGATCGTCCAGGCGACTTGATCGAAGAAGGATACGATGTGCAAATTCGCGTGACAAACGAGCCCGATCTTAATTTGGTGGCTCGCAAGATTGCGCCGGTGCGCCGCATATTGTGCGCAACGCCTCAGTATTTCCAACAATGGGGCATCCCGCAAAAACCGGAAGATCTCGTAAAACATAACTGTCTCGACTGCGCACTCTCGCCTGAACAAGGATACTGGCGCTTCACCGGACCGGAAGGCAAAATTAAGGTTCCAGTGTCGGGTACCTTGCGTATTAATAATAATGATGCGCTTGCTCAAGCAGTTTTCCATGGATTAGGAATCGCTTTCTTGACTACTTATACTC